>NZ_JBNGOX010000008.1:0-171787 GCF_050589785.1 Carboxylicivirga caseinilyticus
TGAATCAATATATTATTATGAAAAACAAAGAGGCTAATCGGTAAAGATTAACCTCATATATTTTCCTTTTTAAGTATTACTTCTGAAATCGCCTAGTCTGCATATCTTGGTTGGGGCATTGGTTTACCCTTGGGGATAAGTCTTTTTCTAAAAGTACCTTTATCTTTAAAATGTCTGTAGATATTGTATGTTTTTTCTTTGAAATCAGTACTCCCATCAAGCTTCTTATGGTAAAAGATTTTTATGTATCTGCAGTCTTGATGTTCAAATATTTCATTCAACATAGTTCTATCTGAAACTCCACAAGAATGTCCAAACACATACACCTCAAAAGGACCAGATTCTAAGAAACCTAAAAGGTTTTGATAATTATTTTGGGATACGTATTCGAATGATTTGATATGCTTATAAAGTTCATTTTCATTTAACTCTTCAAATAAAGAATACTCACTATCTAATTCATCCCCATATCCAAAAATAGGTTCTCCGTGTTTATCCATTTCAAGACTACCATGAATATATGTAATTGTGGAAGGAATCGATGAGTTACATACACGTACATATGGTTCTAAAGTATTCGTGTAATTAAAATTTAAAAAAAATAATTCTCCTGGTATTTGATCGCTTCCATCTTCCTCTCCATAAATATCTTCACAAAATGAATCAACCAATGGTTGGATATCAAAAGAATTAGTAAACTCACCTTCCTTCTTTTTAAGATACTCAATAAGCTTGGATTTAATCAAGTCAAAGTCTTTATTTAATGCTATGACATTGGAACTTGAAAACTTCTTTGCTTTTTTTAAGAGACTAAAATATTCGTATTCAATATCTACCCATCCTTTATTAATTGCATTTACATATATATGTCGAAGGAAAGATGAAACTTTATATTCGTGTCCAGGCTCTCGTTTCGCTGAAAAAATTCTATCTATGACTTGGTTAATGTCATTAGATGTTATTTCACCGGAGTAGTGAATCTTATATATAGGATTAGGTTTTCCAATTTCTATCAAATCATCTTTAAAATATGATTCTTTTAAAAATTCTTTAACACAACTCGTTACATATGATGTAATAAAATTCTTAAATGATGTTTCTATTTTATGAGCAAGATCAAACCCATTTCCGACTATTATTAGTCTATTTCTACGATTTAGAATTTTCTTATGTTGCATTTCCGGTGTAGGCATAACAATAAAATTAATTGTAATTTCAATATTATTGATAAATTGTGAATTAGCCACTTATTTAAAAGAATAATTATAATCTATTCCGTATGACAATTAATTATTAAAGTAATGTATAATTAAATATCTCAATTAAAATCTTTATTAATATTTGTGGGGAAAGTGTGGGGAAAATAAAAATCCTAACACTGATAATCAGATTGTTAGGATTTAATATGTGCCCAAAACAGGACTCGAACCTGCACGTCCTTGCGAACACTGGTCCCTGAAACCAGCGCGTCTACCAATTCCGCCATTTGGGCATTTATTACCGTCTACCATCCCGATAGTTATCAGGACTGCCATTTGGGCTTGCGGAAAGCAAATATAATATTTCAGTTTGAAATTATATGAAAGAACCGATCAGAATCATCCAATCGGCTCGTTTTATATTGTTATGTTTTGATCTGTAGATATTTGTTTTGTAGACTAAGATTTACTTTATGGGAAGAAATATTCTATTAGTCTACAGTCTAATAATCTACTAGTCTTATTCTACAGGTTACGCAAAATATAATCTGCCTTCATTCTGTAAAGATGTGAGCGTGTGTTTCCTCCGTAAATACTGTGATTACGGTTAGTGTATGAGAACATGTCAAACTGAATACCAGCCTGAACTAAACGATCAACATATTCGATGGTATTTTGGTAATGAACATTGTCATCTGCTGTACCATGGATAAGAAATAAACGACCTTTTACGTCTTTGGCAAGATTCATCGGGCAGTTTTCGTATCCTTTAGGATTTTCTTTTGGAGTACGCATGTAACGCTCGGTATAAACAGAGTCGTAATAGCGGTAGCTTGTAACCGGAGCAACAGCAATACCAATTTTAAATACATCTGATTTACTTAAACACATGGCTGACATGTATCCGCCATAACTCCATCCCCAGATACCAATGCGCGAAGCATCAACATATGGTAGTCCACCAAAGTATTTGGCGGCTTCTATCTGATCATGCGATTCAATCTCACCCAAATTAAGATAGGTACACTTACGGAATTCTTCACCACGAGCACCGGTACCGCGAGGATCAACACAAGCAACCATATAACCTTCGGTAGCCAGGTACTGTTCCCATCCAATACTCCACTTGTCGAGTACTTGTTGAGAATTAGGGCCACTGTATTGAACCATTAATAACGGATATTCTTTGTTTGGATCGAAGTTTAATGGTTTTACCATCCATCCGTTTAATTCAACACCTTCAGTTGTTTTAAATGTAAAGAATTCTTTAGGACTTAGCTGATAACCTTCAACTCGTGATTTTAAATCAGCATTGTCTTTCAATACTCTTACCAATTTTCCACTACCATCATGCAAGGTTACCAGGGTAGGAGTGGTGGTGTTTGAGAAATTATTGATATAATATTTAAATCCTTTACTGAATGAGGCACTGTTGGTACCTTCTTTATCCGAGAATTTGATTTTCTTTTTTCCATCTGCGCTTATTGCATAAACCTCTCGTTGTAATGGAGATTTTGCAGCTGCCTGGTAATAAAACAGTTTTTTGTTTACATCGTATCCAAGGTAGTCAGTTACATCCCATTCTCCTTTGGTTACCTGTGCCACTTTGGCACCAGCCATGGTGTATAGATGAATATGGTTGTAACCATCTATTTCTCCAACATATACAAAGTACTTATTGTCCTCAGTAAATTGAAGATTGTCTAAAACGCCTTCTCCTATATAATATTCATTGCGATCGGTGAAGATGGTATTACAAATACCTGATGCTGTATTGGCAATCATCAGATCAAACTGGTTTTGATGACGATTGAATTTCATGATACCCAGTTTGCCTTCGGTATAAGTAAAACGTACACGAGGGATATAAATATCTGTTTCATCGCCAATATCCATTGTTTTGGTGGTGCGGTTTTTAATGTTAAAAACGTGTACACTTACTGTAGCATTTTCTTCTCCTGCTTTAGGATATTTAAAACGATACTGATCGGGATATAAAGCGTTTTCTTCGTGTGTTGGATTGGACCCCTGGTAAACAGGAAATGAGTATTCTTTTACCTTCGATTCATCAAAACGGATAAAAGCAATTTCCTGGCTGTTTGGCGACCAGTCATAGGCTTTGTTAAAGCTGAATTCCTCTTCGTAAACCCAGTCTGGAGCACCGTTAATGATGGAATTATATTCTCCATCTTCAGTAATGGCACTTTCGGTTCCAAACTTAAGTTTTTTCAGAAAAAGGTTATTCTCACGTACAAAAGCAACCATTTCACCATTGGGAGAAAAAGACGCTACTTGTTGTTTTCCATTTTCAGATAAAGGATTTAATTCTTTATGAACCAAATCGTAAATGTAATAATCAGCTCTGAATGAATGGCGATAAATCTTTTCGCTGTTGGTATAAAACAATACTTTGGTTTCATCGGCATTTAATTCGTAGCCATCAATATATTTTACCGGACAATTATCAATGGATTTTAAATCCAGAATGGTAGCCACTTTCTTTCCAGACTTATACTCATACTTCTCGATTTTTGATCCTTCTTCAAGGGTGGTAAAATGAATACCATCATTCATCGAGGTTAAACCATAAACCGAACGGGCATAAAAGGTTCCTTTTGTTGTGAAATCATCCAGTGTTACTGTCTTTTTCTGGGCGAAAACCAATGCAGGTAAGGCCAGAAAAATCATTAAATAAAAAAGCTTGCGCATATGATTGATTGTTTTAATGATTTTAATTAGCAGATCTATAAGAAATCCAAAACTAATAAAAAAGTGCTTCTTATAACAATGGCAAATGACAGGGTGTTAAAAAACAATATGTTTTTATGTTTCGATTGTTACTTATTTTGTTTATATGACAACCAATAATTAATCAGTAAAGGGTGACAGTAAACTTAATTACCAACACCCTTTTTATTAAGATTAGATTGAAGTCAATTCTACATTATTGAAATCGATACATTGATTCCGGGATATACATTTTGAAAAAAATCGTTGAAATAAATTTGAGGTCCAACACCTAAATGTTTATTCAATCGGGTATTTAAACCTAAGCGATAGGTGTTGTTGGCAAAAAACTCACCTCTTTGTTTAGTCATAAAACCAAAAGTTAACCCAACCCATTCATCTTTACCAATGGTTCGCGAAAAGTTATACGAATAGCCCAAGTCAATAAATTCATTCACATATTTCTGGTCAGGTGTTGTAAAGTTATACATCCATTCGTAGGTAAAGCTAAAGGCATGTTTGTCAATTCCTTTTCGTGTGAATATAATCGCTGCCTGCGCATTAAAACTTCCTAACCATTGGCCTTTCAGACTTTGCAGGCCTGAACCAGCTGATAACTGGATCACATCCATTGGACCTCTTGCAATATCAATTTTTATAAGGTCAGGCTGTGCGTTACTATCAATTCGAATGTATGCTGTAAATAACTTGTTACTGGCATATTTATTTTCTTTTTTACTTAGTAATTCTTCTACATTTTGAATAATCTTTTCAAAATCATACAATAGTAATTCATCCAGCTGTTCGATTGAGTTGAAATGTATAAATGCTTTGTATTGATTAAAGTGATTGTTGGACGATAATTCCAGACGGTGAATTCGTTTGTTGATTAGTATCTCATTACTTAGAGTTGAATCTTTTAAATAAGCTGATTCATTCATGGTTAATATGATGGTTGTGGGTGCCTGATATTCATCAAATGTAATGGAACTGGCAACCTGTTTTCCATCGCCTTTTTTGTAAATAAACTTAACAGGGTGATCTGCATTAAGTTCGTCAGTATCCAGTTTTTTAAAGTCGTTAAGAAAAGACTCCAGGTACGTTTTAACTTCTTTCAATACAATTACATCTTTTGGTTTTTGGAAATACACCAATTGATCTATTTGTACATTATTAGGCATAATCAGGCGCAAGGTATCTTTGCTGCTTTCCTTGGCTTGCAAGGCTGGTATAAGTATGGTTGCCAGCAACAGTGCTATGGTTGTTTTTTTAATCATCTTAGTTTTGTTATTAGATTATTATCGAAAAGAAAAAGTACGTCGGATAGGGGCTGTGCCGGCAGGGCCATTACCGAGTTTTAGCTGCACTTTTTCTTCTTCTGTTTCGTTTAAAGAAATAGCTGATCCGTTTTCTTTTGATGAAGCAAGCATCTGCTGATCATAGTTAATATCAAAGGTTGATTTAGTCTTCATCTTGTTGATTACCGTTAGGTATTCCTGTTCCATGTCATCCATATTATTCAGCAGTTTTTGAATGCTGTCGTTCAAATCGGATGTGGCTGTTGATAATTCCTGAAGCGATGCTTTTAAGTTCATATTCTCATTTTCTAGTGTTGCCAACTGGGTTTGCATCTGTAACTGATTCTGGTTGCAATCCGGATCGGGAATCTTTTTTTCTTCCACCACCGTCACGTATTTTATTTCTTTCTCATATTTAGTTGTATTAAGAGAGTCGCGCAGTTTTTTCAGCTCTTTTTGCTGTTTAATTTGTTCCGACAAAAGCATATTATTATCTAACCGGGCCTGTCTGCTGCTGATGATTGCATAACCCAGACTACCGCTCAGCAGCAGAATAATAACAATAGCTGCAACCTGCATTATACGATAATGCCAAAGAGGAACGGTTTTGACAGATAATCTAGCAAATATTGCTTTTTTATTAAAAGCCAGAGGAGAAGGTTCATTCTCCCATTTTTCAATGGCCTTGCGTATATTGTTTTCATCGAATGGCTGCATAGTCATCTTCGTTTTGCTGAATGTAAGTCTTTAGTAAATTGCGGGCTTTGCTTAACTGCGATTTGGATGTTCCTTCCGAAATGGAAAGCATTTCACCAATTTCTTTATGCGTATATCCCTCAATTACATATAAATTAAAAATGGTACGGTAACCATCGGGTAGTCGTAATACCATCTTCACAATATCTTGCTCGTGAAGGTGTTGATCGGTTCGTATTGGCGATTCTTCAATGTGATCAATCAAGCTGATGTTATCCTGAAAGCGGACATGTCTCCTAATTTCCATCAACGATTGGTTGATTGTAATTTTTCGTGCCCATGCTTTAAAGGCTCCTTCTTCTTCAATGTTGGTTGAGTCGATTTTTTCAAAGATGTTTAAAAAAGTCTGCGACACCACATCTTCCACCAGATGTGTTTCTTTCAGGTAACGATAGGCAACCTTGCATAGATAATCTGAATAAAGTTCAAACACCTTGAACTGTGCTTTGCTTCGTTTCTTTTTTAAATCTTTAATTAGTTTCTTCACTTGTTGGGCAATGTGTTTACTAAGATAAATGCAGGCTTTGTAAAAAGGGTTGCCTGAGGGAATTATTTTTTAGCCATTAGCTAATCGCTGTCAGCTGATAGCTTTTAATGAATCAGAGTGTTTTTATTATTTCCTAATATAGTTGAATAATTGATTCATTTTGGAAAGTAATTTTATGTTAGCTATTTTTAAAATTGTCAAATTTAATTCTGACTATTTGTCAACAGGTTCTATGCCTGTTTAACTTTTAACCACTAACTCTATAATAAAAGCGAAATGAGAAAGTTTTTTATTTCTATTAGCCTTTTGTTTGTGCCATTCCTGTTTTATGCACAAGACCTGAACTATGCAAAAGATATTATTCAACAACTTGCATCACCCGGCTTTAAAGGTCGCGGATATGTTGAGAGCGGGGAAAAAATAGCAGCAGAATTTATCAAGGCGGAATATGAGAAAATTGGATTGGAACCGTTCGGAGCAGACTACTTTCAAAATTTTACGGTTGATGTGAATACTTTCCCTGCAGATCTATATTTCAAAACGAACCAGGTAATATTAGAACCGGGTAAGGATTTTTTAATTGAGCCTTTATCACCTTCTATTGAAGGGACATTTAAAACTTACATGGTAAAGAAACAGGATTTGACTGATGATCAAAAAATTAATGAAATAATACAAAGCTCTGTAAATAAGATTTTGGTGATTGATGAACGGGAATATACATCCACTAATCCTGAAGAAAAGAAGAAACTCAATGGAGTTATTGCCACTCTTAAATATAATCCGCAAATCAAGACCTTAGGAACTATCATTCTAACAAATGATAAATTAACATGGGGTGCATCTACAAAACAGGGGATCAAACCGATTTTGATTGTTAAAAAAGAAAAGGATTTTCAGATAGGAAAAAAGGTGGAGTTAAAGATTGATGCAGAGTACATCCGTAATTACAAAACACAAAATATTATTGGCTTTATTAAAGGGCAGGAGGTTCCTGATTCGTTTTTAGTTCTAACGGCTCATTACGATCATCTGGGCAAGCTGGGTAAGAATGAATACATTCCTGGTGCAAACGATAATGCAAGCGGTGTTGCTATGTTGTTAAATCAGGCGAAGTATTTTAAAGAACATCCACCAAAATATTCGATTGCTTTTATATGTCTCGGTGCAGAAGAGTTAGGTATTCTAGGTGCTAAATACTATACCGAAAATCCTTTATTTGATCTGAATTCGATTAAATTTCTGGTTAATTTCGATTTAGCGGGTACTGGTGAAGAAGGCATCAAAGTGGTTAATGCAACCGTCTTTAATACTGAATTTACTATACTGAAAGAGTTAAACCAGGCAAATGATTATTTAGTTGATGTCCAATCACGTGGAGCAGCTTGTAACAGTGATCATTGTATGTTCTATAATAAAGAGGTTCCATGTTTTTACATTTACACCATGGGAGGGATTCAGGCTTATCATGATATTTATGACAGGTCGGATACGCTACCTTTAACTGAGTTTGAAGACTATGCTCAACTGATGATTGATTTTTTTGAGAGTTTTTCAACAAGATAAAACCTATTGTAACCTAAAATATACCTTTATGAAAAAAGCAGAAATAATATCAGATGGTAAAAATCATACTGCTATTGACCTGGGAGAGCTGGAGGATATTAAATCCTATTCATTAATTCATCCAAAACTGAGGACTGAAATAAAAGCTAAAGTGTTTGTGAATAAACATACCGGTGCAACATCAACCGAGATATCTTTTACAACCTTGCCGCCAAAATCTGAATTAGGATATTTTCATATTCACAACAAAGACGAAGAAATTTATATCATTATTAAAGGGGTAGGATATTATCAGGTTGATGAGGAGTGTTTTCCAATTAAAGAAGGTAGTGTTATTCGGGTTGCTCCGGAAGGGGTGAGAAGCTTATGCAATACCTCAGATGAAGACATGATTTATATTTGTGTGCAAGCCAAAGAACATTCGTTGGAAGAACACACTACCGATGATGGCCGCAGAGTTGCATCAACGCCCAAATGGGATTTATAAAATAAAAGCCGGGAACATTGCATTCCCGGCCTTTATAATAAAGAAATTGGTGTATTATAATTCTGTTTTTATGCTTGGATTTTTGTGAAGCATCTGTTCAATCTCATCCAGAATTTCTTTTTTCTTTTCCTTAAACAGCTCATTATAATAAGCTATTCCGTCAAAGATATTTTTCTGGAACGATTGCAATTGTTTCAACTCCTTTTTGTCATCAGGTGATTTCATAAATTTCTCGATGCGCTTTTTAAAGATATCAAGATACATGCCCAACTCCTTCAGAAACATATGAGGGCGATGACGATCGTCCAGCATATTGGTACGTCCGTAAATGTGATCAACCATCTCTTTCAGACTCATCTTCTTTGAGAAGTAAGCCAGATTAGGTCCTGGACAAACGGTCACCTTATCAGTAGGTTTAACCTCAATATTCTTCGCCTCTAACAATGAAATGCCCAGTCCAACACAAAGGCATTCTTTTTCTATGATTTCATCGTAGGCTTCCTTGTAATCTTGAGCATTCAGATTCAATGCCTGAAGATCTTCCAGTTTTTGTTTTTGGTATTGTCTTGAAGCAGTACAAATTGGTTTGTCTGTATATTCAGTATTGTATTTCAAAAACTGTTTGGTACAAGGCATTCCTGCTTTGCCTTCCTTGGCATATTCCAAACGCTGAATACTCATACTTGCACCCTTAACACTGTTAAAAGGCACTCCCAGAGGTGATAATCCTGAGAAGTAAAGGTCATCTTCTTTAGCATCAGCCAGTAGCTGAAGAGTTGTTGGATCGATGCTTACAGCTTCGGGTACCAGCATAAAAGGTGATCCCCAGCCAACACCATCCATTTTGTAGTGATCCATTAAAAACTGATGCTCTTCATTGGTACCCACACCACCCTGGGCAGTTATTTTAATTTCCGGGTTCTCTGCCGGTTGACTTAATTCCTTTTTTGTCAAGGCATCAGTATAAACACCTTGGCATGTTGTCAATAGTTCATCGCGCTTCTCTTTAAACTCATCCAATATTGGGCCAAATAGCACACCATTCGTTGGAAAAGCATGACCACCACAGTTTACGCCAGATTCAATCCGATACTCGGATACCCAGAGTCCTTTTGCAGCCAACATTTTACCCTGAACAAGAGCCGAACGGTAGTCGCTTACTTTCAAAATGATTTTCTTTTTGATATTTCCCTCAGAATCAGGAAAGAAATCATCGAACTTTTCAAGATAGGAGTATAGACGAGGACTCATACCGGCAGACAAAACCAGTGATGAAGTTAACTTACTGTTGGCAAATCCACGCAGTGCAGCATGTGCATCGTTGTATTCGATTGGTAGTTCCTCACCGCCTTTATAATTGGTTTTATCCAGTTTAGTCATAATATTTACATCGATATCACCGATAGGTAAATGATTATGAATCCAATGCATCAAGTCATCTTTAACCTCTTTGCTTTTTTCTGCCAGATTCCATTTTTTTGTGAAGTCAGTCAGGCTTGGTAACATACCAATGTATTTCTCAAGCTCACCTCCTTTATCAAAGGCTGTTTTTTTAAGATCGGCTACTTTTTTGCTTACGATATCATCTACCATATTAAGATAAGATGTGATGCGCTTGGCTCTGAAGTCTTCAACTTTTTCTGAAATCGCCTGAAAAGGCAGGTTGAACTGCTTACTGTAGAATTCTCTAAGCTGTTCCATCAATGCGTCATCCACCAACGAAATAACCGAAGATATTCCTAATGGTGCCACCTTAATTGGTGTGTCCAACGTGTAGCCCAGTCCTAACACAGGTATGTGAAAGGTGTGCTTTTTAAATATGTTCATTTGATCAATGGTTAATATAGAGTGCCAAAGGTAACGTTATGGCATTACATATAAAAACAATCAGGATGATCTTTCTTATTAATTTACAGTATATTAGAACAAATGAGTCGTATGTTCGAAAAGACTATTGATTCAGTTCATTCTTCATTTTTGAATGAATGTCTTTAACCATTTCCTCAATGTCCTGACCCTTAGGTTCAATAGGATCCAGAACCGTGTACGTAATGGTTTGTCCAATCATCATCGGAAAGGTACCTTTAGCAGTTAACCTGTCGTGACCATTAATAACAAAAGGAACGATTACAGCATCAGGTATGGTCCTTAACAAGGTTTCGATACCAGCTTGTTTAAATGGTTTTAGTTTACCATTCTTACTTCTTGTTCCTTCGGGGTAAATACAAATGGCTTGTTTGTTTTGTTGGGTTAATCGGCCCACTTTAAATATTTCTTTCACAGCCTGTGATCGATTTGATCGATCGATCAGGGCAGATTTGCCATGCTTGAGATTATACGAAATGCTTGGAAGGTTTTTTGCCAGTTCAATTTTGGAAATAAAACGAGGATAATGTTTTCTGAAACCATATACAACAGGAGGTATGTCATACATGCTCTGATGATTTGCAATAATGATCATTGGTCTGTCAGCTGGTAATTTTTCGAATCCCTTAAAAGTCACCTTTGATCCTAAGATATAAAGACCTTTTACAAGAAAAAAGTTAAGTATATCCACTACTTTTTTTCGGCCTTTATCCCCAAAAATCCAATGGGCTAAAACCTGTATCGGATGAAAAATACCCAGAAATAATCCGTAATAAAGGTGAAAGAAAAATGTTAATATGTAACTGGCAATTAACTTCATTATTTTTTTGATAAAATTGATCGACGTATGATTCCAGATAACAAAAGAACAAAATAATATGTTATCAACACCTTTTTATGTAACAAAGCTTATTGAAATCAGTTTGATTAAATATTCTTATCAGTTTATATCAACCTTTATTTAATTGGCTTGTTGATGTTTTATATTTATTTTTGCACCCCGTAAACAAATAATTTAGAAATGGCATTAGCAGTTACAGCATACGGAAGTAAAGTGTTGAGAGAAGTTTGTGAAGAGATTACTCCTGAATTTGAAGGATTAAACACCCTGATTGATAATATGTGGGAAACCATGTATGAGGCTGGGGGAGTTGGTTTGGCTGCTCCACAGGTAAATAAGGCCATTCGTTTGTTTATTGTTGATACGGTGCAGGTTTTTGAGGGGATGGATGAAGAAGATAAAGCCGAATTATTCGAAGATGAAGAAGGAATAAAAGAAGTCTTTATCAATGCGCGCATTGTAGAAGAGTCGGAAGAATGGTGGGCAGATCAGGAAGGATGTTTAAGTTTGCCTGATTTGAATGGTGAAGTTGAGCGTGCATGGTCAATAACCATTGAATACAACGATAGAGAGTTTAATAAACTTACAAAGACCTTTTCAGGATATAATGCCCGTGTTATTCAGCATGAGTACGATCATACCGAAGGAATATTATATATCGATCATGTTTCGGGCATCAGTAAACGCTTGATGAAAAACAAACTGAATCAGATTGCCGAAGGAAAAATATCTCCTAAGTATCGAATGCGATTTGCAAAGTAATTTTTCAGACATAAATATTACCGTTTCATACATATCTGTTTTAGCTTTTTTTTGTTGAAATACTAGATTTGAGTTAACCTAAAGTTGACTCTTATGCGTTTTAAATATTCAACCTGGACAAAGAAGCTACTCTCCACGCAATCAGAATTAGATAAGATTGATCAAATGACAGTGCACAATCTGGATGGTAAGGTTGTTGTGTATACTGCAAAGGATTTGCAATTGTCCTTAATTGAAAAGATCCGACAATCTCATTTTTTATTTGTAGTGGTAAATTATGTAGGCGGATATAATACCATCTTATGCCCTGAATTTATATCATACGATGAGATTTAATGTTCCTGAAGAAAATATTGTCGTTTTAGACAAAAATTATGCAGCTTCGTGCATTTTTTGTTGACATTATAAGTGATTAAAGCTTTTCTTTGAATTATTAAATCAAGAGACAAGTGAAATTAAGATATTAAAGATCTCCATCTGAAAGGATTCTCCCCGAGTCCTTTCACTCACTCTAGTTTGCTCCATCTTCCCCAAGGTGGAGCTTTTTTTTATACTAATCATTTGCTAAATTGGTGGTTAGCAAATCTCAAAAACAATGGATCCCAAGAGCTTATTTAATGAAATCAGAGAGTACTGTATTGCTAATGCAGATCAAACGATAGTAGAAAAATATGGGCGTTACTTTAAAGAAGGATATGATGCCTATGGATTGACCACAGAAATTCTACTGGCCTAAGTGGATGAAATAGCAACCAGAGAAGAGGTGGATCTTGATTTGGTGTTGCAAACAGCTGAACTACTCGTACCAACTGGTAAATATGAAGATACAATTTTTGCATTTTCCCTGGCCAGTAAATTTAAAAAAGACTTTACCAAAGATACCTTTTCAGCCATCGAAAAATGGTTTCTAATTGGTATAAGCAATTGGGCTCATACAGATACAATATGTGGTGAATTAACTCCCTATTTTTTAGATAAAGGAATAGTGACATTGGAAGATTTTGATTCGTGGCGCATAGCTAAAAATAAATTTCAGCGTAGAGCTGTTCCTGTCAGTTTTATTAAACCATTCAAAAAAGGATATGATCTGAATCTTTTGCTGGATTATATCGATCCTTTGATGATGGATAAGGAGCGGGTTGTTCATCAGGGATTAGGATGGTTTTTGCGTGAATGTTGGAAGAAAGATCCCATGCCAGTTGAAAGGTTCTTACAAAAATGGAAAAATGATGCAGCGCGTTTGATCTTTCAATATGCAACAGAAAAAATGACAAAAGAATATCGCCAAAATTTCAGGAAAGAAAAGAAATAGGGTTTGATTTTCAGATTGATTTTAGTCTGATTATTAGCTATATTTAATAGCTAACCCTGAAAAAATGAAACATCCGCTTTCTTTTCTGATTTTATTATTTGTATGTCTTGTTAGTTCAGGTCAGAATTCGCCTGTTCGTTTTCAACATATCGATATTAACGATGGGTTGTCACTGAGTTCTGTTTATTGTGTTTTTCGCGATTCAAAAGGATATATGTGGTTTGGTACAGAAGATGGATTAAACCGCTATGATGGATACCATTTCAGGGTTTTTCGATCAGAAGCAGAAAACCAGAATAGTATATGCCATAAATGGATTGAGTCCATTGCTGAAGATTCTTTAGGGTGTCTGTGGTTTGGATCAACCAACGGGCTTTCCCGATTCAATCCCGCAGAAGAAGTTTTTACCAATTTTACATTTGCAAATGCCACCAATGTAATAGCCAATGATACCATCATCAGTTTAAAATCAGCAGGAGGTATAGTGCTGGCAGGTACAGCAAGTGGGCTAACAGTAATTGATATTCATTCTCTTGAGAGCACTTCTTTTATCGAAACAGGCTGGGTTTATGGTATTTATCTACAAGATAATGAGGTTGTATGGATTTGTTCTAAAAATGGTTTATATAAGACTGATCTAAAGGCTTCAACAATAGAACCAGTCATTACGAATGAAGTTGTTGATCTGACTTTTAATGAAAAGGAGATTTGGGCAGTTGGAACAGATCAGCTATGGAGAAAATCATCCAATTCTGATCAATGGGAAGAAATCAATCTGATTCATCAGCATGAATTAAAATTCGAGTTGGTTGAGATGGGTGGGGATAATATATTATGGCTGGGTGAGGAAGAGGGATTATATCGTTTTGATACACAAAGTCAGGTACTTAAAAAGATTATTTCAGCATCTGAAAAATCCAAGAGTCTATCCATTCATACCATTAAAAGCTTAATGAAAGATGAAAAGGGTGCAATTTGGTATGGTACCCATGGCAATGGACTGTATCTTATTAATGATGAAGGTGTAAATTTATTAACTAATAATCCTTTAGATCCTTCAAGTCTGAGTCAAAATCAAATTAATTGTATCTATCAGGATCCGGTAAATGGTAATATCTGGCTGGGTACTTATGGAGCAGGTTTAAATATTTATAATCCGGGCACCAGTAAGTTTGAACTGATGAAACACAATCCATTACAATCAAACAGTTTATCAAGTAATTTTGTCTGGTCGATTTGCCAGGCGAGAGATGGATGGATTTGGGTGGGTACCAACGATAAAGGCATTTCCTGTTATCATCCTAAGCATAATCAATTCAGGTATTTTGATGTAGAAGAGGGTAATCCAAGAGCATTGCCTAATACTTCGGTAAGGGATGTTTATGAAGATCATGAATGTACCATTTGGTTGGGAACCGATGGAGGTGGGCTGTGTAGGTTTGATGGTGAAGGATTTACTGTTTTTACACATCGTGAAGATGATGTTAATAGTTTATCAGATAATTCTGTAAGAGTGATTTTCGAAGACTCTAAAGACCGATTCTGGGTTGGGACAAAAAACGGTTTGAATCTTTTTAACCGTGAAACAGGTGAGGTGATACGATTGATGCACGATCCGGATAATTCTAATTCTCTAAGTAATAACTTTGTTTATTCTACCATTATGGAAGACAGCGAAGGCTTGTTATGGTTGGGGACTTATGGAGGTGGATTAAATTGTCTGGACCCGGAATCATTGCATTTTACTCATTACACTACTACTTCAGAAATTCCGATATCCAACGATATTGTTTTCTCTATTTATGAAGATGAAAATAGATTGCTCTGGATTGGAACCAATCAGGGACTGAACTGTTTCGATAGATCGAATAAAACTATGAGTTTTTACGGAACAAACGAAGGCTTGCCTAACGAGGTTATTTATGGCATTTTGCCTGACGATGACGGGAATTTATGGTTGAGTACCAACTTTGGGATTTGCTGTTTTAATATGGAAACCAAAGCCACAACCAACTTTGATATTAATGATGGATTACAAAGTAATGAATTTAACGGAGGGGCTTTTTATAAAGGGCTTGATGGGAAACTTTACTTTGGTGGGGTTTATGGTTTAAACATTATTGAACCCAATAAAATTGACTTATCAGCTAAGGTAAATAAGACTGTATTTACCCGTCTGGATGTTATGGGAGCAAAGGTGCAGACTAATCCAACATTGCCCAAAGCAAATCTTTTAAAGCGGGACGAAAATGATGTGTTGTATTTAGGAAGTCATATTTCATATATTGATGAGATTCGTTTGCCATTTTCAGAACGGTTCTTTTCCCTTGAATATTCAGGTATGAACCATATGTTTCCAACCAAAACACAGTATGCCTTTCAGTTATGGCCTTTGGATAAGGAATGGAATAATGCCGGTAATCGTAATTTTGTTTCTTATGCTAATGTCAAACCGGGAAAATACATTTTCAAGGTAAAGAGTTCCAATTCAGATGGCAAATGGAGCGATGAAGTAAGTGAATTAAAAATCAATGTTCTTCCACCATTATGGCTGAAAAGCTGGTTTATAATTATTGAGCTTTTACTGGTTTTGGCAATTGTGGTTTTTATCTATCAATATTTGCTTCGTCAGAAAACCAATAAGTTGCTTAAAAAACAAAATGTGATTATTAAACAGGCTAATGTTCGTTTAAGAGAGTCAGAGAATCATCTTTTAAGCCTGAATGCGACCAAGGATAAGTTTTTTTCTATTATATCTCATGATTTAAAGAATCCATTCGCCAGCCTTATGTCAATCAGTGATATTTTGCATGATAACTATAATGAATACGCTGAAGAGGATCGCAAGGAATGTGTAAATAAAATACATGAATCTATCCGGCAGATCCATGCATTACTTGAGAATCTTTTAACATGGTCGAGATCGCAGCGAGGGAAATTTGATTACGAACTGGCTGAGTTTAATCTGTCAACGGTTATAAATGAAAATATTAACTTGTATCGTTTGGCTGCCAGTAAAAAGAATATACAAATTGAGTATATCGAGAACGGTGTGGAAAAGGCTGTAGCCGATCGCAATAGTATCAATACTGTCATTCGTAATTTGGTGGGAAATGCAGTCAAGTTCACCAACGATGGTGGAGCCATAAAGATAAAATCTGAAAAAATTGAGGATAAGCTTAAAGTAAGTATTTGTGATACTGGTATTGGAATGTCGCCCGATAATTGTGAAAAGCTTTTTAAAATAGATCAGAAACTGAAGCGCGAAGGGACTGCCGGAGAAAAAGGAACAGGTTTAGGTTTGATAATCTGTAAAGAGTTTGTTGAGAAAAATGGCGGTAATATTGGTGTAGAAAGTAAAGAAGGAAAAGGATCTTGTTTTTGGTTTACACTGCCTGATAATAAATAGTTAGTTTGACCAGGAAGATGTTAGGTCCAGCAATTAGTATACATCTGCATTGATTTAGCGAAAGTAACATTAACTATTGCATTATATCCGGTTACGTGTAAAACAAAACTATTCTATTGATATTGAAATATATTTTAGTAAATTGAATAGACTTAAAAGATAACTATGGCAGCTTTTGAACAGACATATACATTTGATATTGCTCATCAAAGTATTGCCTATCATCGTTTCGGGAAGGGAGAGCCGGTTTTGTTTATTCATGGCATAACAACATATTCGTTTATTTGGCGAAATATAGTACCCTTTTTTGCCGAGAATTATGATGTAATTGCAGTTGATCTGGCCGGTTGTGGTGAATCAAGCAAAAATATTGACGATTCTTATTCTTTAAAAAATCATGCCGGAATGTTATTGAAGTTGATTGATCATCTTGATCTTCATAATGTTCATTTAGTGTGTCACGATGTTTGAGGAGGCATTGGGCAGATCATGGCAGTGCGTCAGAGCAATTTGTTTAAAAGTATTACTTTGATAAACACAGTTGCATACGATTATTGGCCGGTACAGCCCATTATTTCAATGCGAACACCCATAATACGAAATCTTGCCATGATAAGTCTTGATTTAGGGGCATTTCGGTTATTGGTAAAAAGAGGAATGTACCATCGCGAAAGAGTGAATGATGCATTAATGTCATTATTCTGGAAACCGATGAATACAGCTGAGGGCCGTAAAGCCTTTTTGTATTTTGCACATTGTCTTAATAATAATGATTTGATGGAGTTGAAAGAAGAACTGTCGAAGCTTGCATTACCGGTTTTAATAATAAGGGGGGAAGCAGATGTTTATTTACAAAAAGCGATAAGTGAGGATTTGTATAAGAATCTTCCTAATGCAACATATAAAAAAATCATCACAGGAGGACATTTTATTCAGGAAGATGAACCAGAGCAACTTTCTGATTTAATACTAAGTTTCCACAAGGAATTAAATGACAGGGGATAAAAATGACCATACAATTGAGGAGTTAAAGGAGCGTATTGCTTACCTGGAAAGGGAAAATAATGCTTTGTCTGAACATGTTGAAGAGACTGTTTTATTCAATTTTATTTCAGAGAGTTTCGATTCGATAAGTAATGATAAAGAATTACTTG
The DNA here is from genome assembly GCF_050589785.1 of Carboxylicivirga caseinilyticus. Lineage (NCBI taxonomy): Bacteria > Pseudomonadati > Bacteroidota > Bacteroidia > Marinilabiliales > Marinilabiliaceae > Carboxylicivirga > Carboxylicivirga caseinilyticus. The sequence continues at coordinate 17,865 of NZ_JBNGOX010000008.1, forward strand.
AGGCATTATTGGAAAAAATTTCCATTCTGAAAGATATTCCGTTGTGTTATTGTATTGAATTGAAACAAAGAAGTCACCAGGTGTTGGCAAGTTATTGTGCTTATGATAACGGTAGTAATGATTGTGTTGAGCCTCTTTTGGATGCTGGTTTAATTAAAAAAGTTAAGACAGAGGGATTTTTGAAACTTGATTGTAAGGAATTGGGAGAAAATGTATTCAATCCTGACTCTTTTGGGAAGTTTACTCCTAATCAGATCGTAATGATCCATTTTCATAATCACCACGTAAGGAGCGGTATGTTTGTATTTGTTAGTGGTATTGAAAATAAATTTGTGTTCGATGATCTGTTTATTTTCAATCAGTTTGTGAAAATTGTATCAGATAAATGGGAGCGATTAGGTCTGATTCTCCAGTTAAAGAAGCTGAATGAATCACTTGAAAAAAAGGTTAAAAAAAGAACGCTGGAACTTACTCGTTTAAACGAATTGCTTTTTAATGAAATACAGACAAATCAAAATACGAATCAGGAACTGAACATTGAAAGAGAGAAGTTTAAACAACTTTTTCAAATGGCTAATGATGCAATTTATTTATGGGAATTAGATAAAAAAGGGAATGTGAAAAAATGTCTTGAAGCAAATCAGGCAGCATCTGATATGACAGGGTATTCCCATGATGAGTTGCTAAAAATGACACCTTATGATCTTTTAATTGATGAACTTAAAGAAAAAGAAAAAGAGTTATTAACTTATCTCAACGAAAAAAAGATAAAACGCTTTGAAGTGATTCATAGACGTAAGGATGGAACAACTTATCCTGTTGAAATCAATGCGCATCAGTTTACACTTCATAATAAAGAAGTTATAATCTCTATATCGCGAAATATTTCAAACAGAAGAAGGATCGAAAAAGATCTGATTGAAGCAAAGGAAAAAGCAGAGGAGTCTGATCGTTTAAAATCTTCATTCCTGGCTAATATGAGTCACGAGATTCGGACGCCTATGAATGCCATTTTAGGTTTTGCCGAATTGATTAAAGAAGATAATTTAATAATGAGTGAAGTAAAAGATTTTGCCGATATCATATTAAATAACAGTTCTCACTTATTAAACCTGATTAATGATTTGGTGGACTTTTCTAAGATTGAAGCCGGATATGTAAAACCTATCATTACTGCAGTTAATATTGCCGGCATCATTAAAAGCCTTGAATTAAACATTCAATCTTTTCTATATAACTATCATAAAGAACATATAGAAACATTTTTTGATGTTCCAGAATTCTTGCAACATAAAACTGTGCAGACGGATGAGGTTAAACTAAGACAGATTTTATCCAATTTGTTAAACAACTCTGTAAAATATACCCGTAAAGGGAAAATTTCATTAAAAGTGTCTTTGGTTGACAATAATCTGCTGTTTCATGTAGTCGATACCGGTATTGGTATTCCACAAAAGTTTCATAAAAAGATATTTGAACGTTTTGTACAGGTAAAAGACAAAAAAACCTTTAGCATTCCTGGTACGGGTCTGGGACTGGCTATTTGTCTTAACCTTGCAGAAATGCTTGAAGGTAAAGTTGAACTACTTACCTCTTCACCCAAAGGAACAACCTTTGCGCTTACTATTCCCTATCGATTGACATAAACAAATCTAAAAGCTGTATTTCATTCGTAAAAAGCCAGCATTCACATTTTGCTTACTGATTTCGCCGGTAATACTGTTGGGGAAAATACCATGGAAAAACTGCCAATAGAGTGATGCGCTAAAGTTGTCAGCAATACTATATGTCCAGGATGGTCCCCAAAAAATACCTTTAATATTGGGATGAGGATACCAGATTCCAGACAGCGAAAATGTTGATAATGGAGTAGCCTGGAACATTGCACTACCAAGTAATTGAAATGGCGAAGTGGCCAGATCTTTTACTGATCGGGGTGGTGCATAAGCATCAAAAAATGCAATTTCTTTTCCTTCTGGTAATTTGGCAACTAATACTTCGCCTTGTACCGTCCATTTCGAATCAATGGAATAATCCATTCCGGTAGATAGCATAATAATGCCAGATGTATCAGCGAAATTTTCAAAAGGCTGATACCAGCTCAACTCGCCTCGCCAACTTGAGTTTTTAACGTATCCCGACCAGCCAAAACCCAAGGCCAGATCTTCTCCTTTTAAGGTTCCACCAATCAGTTGAAAATCGTAATTCCAGATATTGGCATTCCATTTAACAGCCGCAGATACCTGTGAAGCACTATCGATGTTGGCAGCCAGCTCAATGGATGAAGCTGCTCCGGTATAATACATGGCTCTCACTGCATCTGTTCCGGGTTTCTCTTCATAATCAAAGTCGAAATAGGAGTAGGTGTTGAACATGTCGTTGGGATTGAAGGCAAATGTTTTACCCCAATTGATGCGCTGTTTTCCAATTGTAATGTCCATATTACCCGAAGAATACTCAGCGTAAATGCGATCAAAAGCCAAGTTTAGAATGTAACTGTTGCCTACAGCAATATTCCACGAAGGATTAATGAAGTTTCCATTCTTTTCATATCCCTTCTCCATCAGTCCGGTATAATCCAGTCTCACCTGATCTCCGATCATTAAACGATTACGCATCTGAGCAGATATGGTTAGTTTATCACTCGCATACCAAAACAGATTCAAACGATTCTGAAAATAAATATCTGTGATGTAAAGATGGTCATCTCCACGCTTTAAAAAATCAAGAGAATCAGGTATCTCAAACGGCATTTTTGAAATAGATACCGATTGCATATTAACCAAATATCCATTTACAACAAGCTTTTTTGCTGAATCATCAAATTGAGCAGCGGTTAAGGTTGAGATTAAGAATCCAAAAAGTATCAACAGTGTTGGTTTGAATCGAAGCATGGATTTAAGCTTTACGTTCATCTTTGATAATTTTACCATCTTCCAGTTGAATAACCCGACGGGCTTTATTAACTACCCTGGCATCGTGAGTACTAAAGATAAATGTGATATTTTCTTCGCGGTTCAGCCTTTCCATGATATCGAGTAATGTTTCTGTTGAGGTAGAATCAAGATTGGCAGTAGGCTCATCAGCCAGAACAAATTTAGGTTTGGAAGCCAGTGCCCTTGCCACAGCCACACGTTGTTGCTGACCACCGGAAAGTCTTGAAGGACGGGCATCAACGCGATCTCCTAAACCGACTTCAGTTAAGAGGCTGATGGCTCTTTTGTCACGTTCCTCTTTACTTTTGCCCTGTAATTGCATGATAAACTCCACATTTTCTTTAGCTGTTAATACGGGTATCAGGTTATAGGCCTGAAAAACAAAACCAATATTGTGCAATCTGAAATCAATCAATTCTGATGATTTCAGATCATTTACCATGGTTTCTCCAACCCTGATGCTTCCTTCTGTAGGTTGATCCAGCCCACCCAGCATATTAAGAAATGTTGTTTTACCACATCCCGATGGACCTACAATGGCAGTGAATTCACCTTCCTGTATGGCTAAATCGATTCCTTGAACAGCGTGAACTTTAACTTCTGAATCGTTATATATTTTGCTTAGGTTTTTTACTTCAATTACATTCATTGTGTTTGATTTTAAAGGTTACAAACTTCATTTTTTACATATCAATGCGAATGGCTTCGGCTGGTTTCAGCTTCAAAGCCTTATAGGCAGGGTAGAGTGCTGCCAACATGCCGGTGATAAATACCATGACAACCACATCAATTACATTTTTGATTCTTAAAACCGGATAAACCATTGAATCATATCCCATTGCACCAAATCCTTCTGATACAATGGATATGTCAATGCCTGATTTAGCAGTAAGAACAGTTACTAAAGCTCCTATTATTATGCCTACAACACCGCCAATGAGAGAAAGGAAGACCGTTTCGATCATAATCATCTTAAAAACACGCCCTTTATTCATACCTATCGACATGAGCATACCCAATTCTTTGGTGCGTTCCAAAACAGCCATTAGCATGGTGTTGATAATTCCAAAGGTCAGTGCCAGAAGAATAATAATCATGAAAATATACATGGATATATCCAGACTTGATTCCAGCATGGATACTTCCGGCATGATCTTACGCCACTCTTTTACATCGTATTGCTGATACTTATTTGTTAGTCCTGTCAGAACAGCTGGCACATCATCAGATTGATTGAGTAAAACAGCTATTTCGTGACCGGCGTTTATGTCAGCACCATATAATGAAGTCAGGTCATCTGCTCTGACAAAAATATTGGTCTGATCATACATCTTGTTGGATGTTTCGTATATGCCTGCCACCCTGAAGGAAGCTCCTGATATATAACCCGAAGCATCAGCAAAAGTAATAACCACTTTTGAGCGAACTTTTAGTTTGAGTTTATCAGCCAGTTTCTGACCAATTACTACCGGATTACGTTTTACACCTTCAAAATAAGCTCCATCAATAATTTTACTGTGAACATTGGTCACTGTTGATTCAATTTCAGGATTAATCCCCATTATTTTAATACCCGATGAGGTAGTGGGCGATTGGATCATTCCTTGCACAATAAAACGTGAGCAAGCTGCTTTCACTGAATCTTTGTCTGAAATCTCACTTGCCAGAGAGGCTGCATTACTGATGTAATTTTTTTCATCAGGCTCATCGAGGTAGCCTTTGGGATGAATCTGAATATGTGAGGCTTCTGTTGAAATGGCTGAGTTGATTCGTTGATCTGCCATGCCATTATAAAAGGCATAGTTGAATACTCCTGTGAAAATTCCTAAGGCGATGGCTAATAATATTACCACACTGCGGGTTTTACTTCGCCACACATTACGCCAGGATATTGATAGTATCATGATAGTCTATTTTATAGTTAAGAACGAAGTGCTTTGGTAACCTGTAACCTGAGTATTTTACTCAATGGATAGATGGAAACCAATAAGGTAATGGCAAATACAATGAGTAACTGCCCCCAGAAAACCATTGGATCGTTACCAAAATAGATAGCTGGTTCCATACCAAATTGTTCATATACTTCAGCTACTTCACCGGTGAGAGGAATAGGGCTGTTAACCAAACCCCAGACTAAAGGTACACTCATAGCAAAACCGGCAATGACACCCACCATTCCAATCAACATGGTTTCGTAAAACAACACTTTAGCCAGCTTAAGTTTATTCATACCAACGGCAACCATCACACCCAGTTCTTTTCTTCGTTCTGCAATCATCATAATCACTGTTGAGAAGACTCCAAAGCCAATAAGGATATATAAAATCCCTTTCATGATGATGCCCTGACCTTTGTCTCCTTCGATCATTTGTTTGGTAACCGGGTCCATTTCGTCCCAGGTCATTACAGAATAATTATCTCCCAGACTTCCTTCCAGATGATGTTTTACAGGATAAACATCGTCATAGTCGTCAACGGTTAATACCAGACTAGTGACCATTTCCAGAGCTGAGAAAAACTCACGGGCTTTATTGAGTGTAATATAAGTTCCGAAATTATTCATTGCCGGGAAAGGAAACTCAAGAATACCTTTCAAAGGAAAGAGCCCACTGGCACTATATCCATGATATCCCTGGCTGATTAAGGCTATGGTGTCGCCAATCTGCACATTTAAAGCTTTGGCCAGGTTAACTGCCATTAATATGCCATCGTCATCCGGCTCCAGATATTTACCCTTACTAACCCAATGTCCAAGTCTGGTCAATTCGTTTTCTTTAGGAGGGTCAACTCCTATTAACATTCCACCTTTCGTGTTATTACCATATGACATTAGAGCAAAAGACTCCATGCGGGGAATAATCATGTCCACGTCTTTATTGCCTGATACAATTTCCATTAATGAATCAGTTGGAACAAAAAGGTCATCAATCGATTTAGTTTCCCAATAATCAGGGTGATGAATCTGGACATAACCCGAATAAAAGCTAACTACATTATCAATCATTTTTGAATAAGTGCCATTCTGCATCGAAGTCATCAAAGTACTTAGAATTACACCAAAATAGATGGATGCTACAGTAATCAGAGTTCTTCGCTTGTTGCGCCAGATATTTCGCCAGGCTAGTTTTAGTTCGCTGTTTGCCATGATTTTGCAGTATTTGATTAGCGAATTCGTTTCATGCTTTGTTGCGAGAAGAATGTGTCTTCAATAGGCACATTAAATTCAATATTCTCAATGTTCACAAGGGTGCGCTGATTGGGTTTGTCGGCCGGAATAATCTCAAATTGCGAAGGTAAAACACGTCCTCCAAGCGTGGTGATGTTATGAGCCAGTTCAGTTTTTACCAAAAACTCATCTTCATCGTAATACTCAATCTTCATTTGAATATATTCGTCTTTTGTAATCCACATTATTACTTTACCCCAAACTACGGCTGCTTCTTCGTTAGGAATCAGTTGAATATGGTAACAGTCATGTCCGTCAATTTCTTCTGAACCAAGCAGGGTATGGTTGTAATCTTCAACGATAGAAGATTTTTTTAAGGCATCATCATTGGTGTAGTCCGATCCCATCCAGCCTTGCGACATCATTGAAGGTGGAAGTTTAATCATGCGTGAGATACGTGGATTCCAGTTCCACATTTCGCGTTCGCGTTTCAAAAAGGTCTGACCTTTTTCCTGTGCAGGAGCAGTAACAAGAGTCATAGCAAACTGAGTTCCTTTTGTCCAGTTTTTAAAAGTCAGGTTCCTTTCATAGGTCGGACGTTTAATCGTCATAGACATTACAGATATGCTGGATTCTTCTCCCTGCATTTTATCATCTGCCTGCTTTACAATTTCTTTTGCATCTTGTGCTTTTGCCATTGAAGATAGCACGATAACAAGACTAAGAAACGTAGTTTTTAATAATTGAATAGTTGACATTGTTTTGTATTTAGGGTTATTCTATAATTTGCTCTTAAACATTTGATGCATTTTCTTTTTTACTCCTTCCATCGGAAAATTGTCGGGGTCCATTATATAATGAAGGCCTACACCATCCATCATGGCTGCAAAAAATCGGACTTCAGTAAGCGGATCTTCGTACCCATGGTTGATAAAAAAGCTCATGGCTGTCTCGTAGAAAGGTTGTAATGTTTTTTCAAGATGAGGAGTAATGATGTTATAAACGTCTGGTTGAAGCAGTACCATAAAGTACATACGCCAGAATGGAAGATTGTCTTCCAGTGTTTTGAATGAATGATCTATAAAGAAGTGCAGTTCTGCCTCTGTTAATACTCCATCGTGGTTGGGATCAAAAGCAGAAGTAAGTTGATTGAATCCTTCCAGCATGATGCTGATTACCAAAGCTTCTTTGCTTTCGAAGTAATTATACATTAATCCTTTGGAGATTCCTGCTTTTTGTGCAATTCGAGATATAGATGCGCTTGCAAATCCATTTTCTGCAATTACTTCCAACGCAACTTGCATGATTTGCTGTTTGCGTTCTTCTCGAATTTTTTCGTTTTGTATATCTGTTCTTGGTGACATGATTTTTAAATGACTGAACGTTCAGTCAAAAGTAGGGGAAATATTTTATATACCAAATTTTTTTCTGCTAATATTTGTTATGGTTTTGAAAGTGAGCGGTTAAAATCTTCTGAAAGCCATACGTGATGGGAAGTTTACAGATACAAAAAAACCTGACTTAAAAAGCCAGGTTTTAATTATCTTATTGAATTTGATATTAACTGTTTGCCAGTTCAATCAACTTATCTTTTGTTTCAGGGTTGGATGGGCGAGTGGCATTGGCATTAACCAATTTTCCTTCTTTGTCAATCATAATAAAGCGAGGAATGCCTCTGATAGCATAATTTTGAATAATTTCTGAGTCCCATGCATTAGGTGCAAAGAGTTGATATCCTCTCAATTCTTTATCGGCAACCATCTTTTCCCAGGCACTTTTGTCATTATCAACCGAGATACTTACAAAGGCAATGTCTGAATCATGTAATTCTTCTTCCATTGCTTTTAAATATGGAATTTCGCCTTTACAAGGTCCACACCAGGTTGCCCAAACATCAATATAGATTACTTTTCCTTTTAAATCTTCAGAAGTAACCTGGTTACCATTAATGTCGTTATAAGCAAAGGTTGGCGCCACTGCTCCGGGTTGCAGTTTCTCTAATTTTGCCAAAAGTGCTTTAAATTCATTGGTATATTCTTCGTTTTTGATGATCTCGGTATATCGGGTCTTCATCACTTCTTTGATGCTGTCTGGTTCGTAGGTGTAAGATCCCAGCATTCGATTTCCCATTTCATCTTTTACTATTTGAGGTACTTCCATTGCTACAACAGCATCAAATAATTTACTGGTGTAGGCAATGCTACCTTCAGCAACTCCATCCTGAGTCAGCTTGTCATCAATGGCAGACATAGTTTGATCTACAACAAAGCCTTTATATTGTCTGCTTAGTTCAAATGCATCGTAATTGTCTGTTGCAATGGCATCAACAAAAGTTTTGAATTCTTCCGGCACTGGTAGTGTGTCGTTTGGCGCAAAGCGCGCATGATACATTACAAAGTAATTATAATATTGAGCTAATGCTACTTTTTGCTCCAGACGAAGTATTTCGGTTAGGCTTTCATAACCAGGATTTGATGACTCAAACTCATCTATTTTATCAGTGATTGTTTGGATATGAGAAGTTACCTTGGAATCGAATTCGGGTGCTGGATAGGCAAGTAAGGCTTTTATGTTTTCTTCTGGTTGAATGTTACGCAATTCAAGTAAAAGTATGGAGCTTTCACTTCCTTCACCTTCAATAGTAACATTTTCAGTTTTACCACTTTTAAGCTCAGTGCCGTCAAAGCTGATGTTAAGAACAGAACCAGGAACCAGATTCAGTTTTACAAAGGCATCACCATTGATTATTGTAGCCATATATGGTTTGGTAATTTCCAATTCGGCTTTAAATGTGCCATCTTCCTGGATGGTTGCAATGGTGTCGCGACTAGTCTTAAAAGGAACGTTAAGCGTAATGACATCGCCATCCGGATTTGTGATGGTTCCGGTAATTTTTACCGTATTATTGGTATTGCACGATGCTAATGCCAAAATAAACAGGATGAAATAAACAAATTTCATAATTTGGTTGATTTTAGATGTGTAATTGTTTAAAGTAATGGTAAATATAATTTTTTATTTATTGGAAGTATATGATTTAAGGGGGGTGTTTAAATTTTTTTATACATTAACCATATTTCCTACCTTAAAATGAATTATAAATCCAATTTAGGTTAGTAGGTTGGTGTCATATCTTCATCAACACAAATAATAAAGTCAGCCTTTCCTTTATTCTCATCTGTCAGCTTTTTTAAATCGCTTTGGTTGACGGTGGAAATAGTAATGATCTTCAGATTTTGATTATTCTGACGAATCTGCCATACAATACCTTCATGATTGTCGCTGTGATATGCTCCGTTATAATGAATAAACAATTTACCGGCTTCAAAATTTTTAAGAATAAAATAAGCCATGGTTGCATCTTTCAAGGCCTGGGCTTTGGGAAGATTTTCGCCACCGTGGCCACCGCCCATGCTTAACATGTTTTTGTAACATGCTACGTTACTATCGTATGCGAAAGGAAGGGGAGCCATCCAGTTTTTTTCTTCTGTGCTTAATGAGTCGAGCGATTCAACACCTTTTCTGTACACCTGACTTGCATATCTTCGGGGAACATTGGTTGCAATAAAAGGTAATTGATGTTCTTTGGCTAGTTTAACCAATGGTTTATAATCAGTTGGATAATTAGGCCATAATCTCACTTTACTTGATAAGGAATCTTCGTTGATCAGACTTTGTAAGTATTGATTCAGGCCTTCCTGATTGTCAGCCTCAAACATTTCCGCTCCCAGTATGAGTTTCCTCGATTTATTGAGTTCGTTGGTAAGTTCGTATTGTAACCAGTGTGAAATGGCATTATTGTGTAGTTCTCCAAAAAATACAATATCTGATTGAGATGCTTCTTTTAGCATCTTTTGAAAAGCAACCTTTTTGCCTTTCGAATTGAATAGCTGATAAGCAGATTTATCCTGAGCAATGGCTGAATGAGTTAAAACTAAACTGGCTAAAAAGAAAAGGGTTATTTTATAAAATTGGGACATATGTTTTCGTTTTATAGGTTTACTGATTATCAAACCAGCTAATGATTTTAATTGTTTTTGATACCATGTGAAATTACAAAATACTTCCATTCAAAAGGCTGTAAATCATCTATTTTTAATTTTTTCGAACAGATCCGATTCTTTTAATACTTACTTGAGGCATGTTCATACATAAGAATAACCGTTTCCTGCAATAAAATCTGAAAAAGAGCTGATTAGTGAAATATTTTTGCTGGAAACTATCAAAAGATTAATTCAAATTATTCAACAGAACATGCAAAACAAATTACATTATTTATTCATGCTGACAATTTTGGTAACAGTGTTGGCAGGGTGTGGGAGCAAAAAGGAAGAGACTGTCAAAAAAGCCCGCTATGTTAAAGTAATGCAGCTGGATACCAATAAATTGGGAGAGCAACTGCAATTTAACGGACAAGTGAAAGAGAAACGTGAAGTTAATGTGGCTTTTAAAGTTGGAGGACAGGTAGTTGATTTGTTGGTTGATGAAGGAGACTATGTAAAAGAAGGTCAGGTAATTGCCAAAATTGATAAGCGTGATTATAAAATTCGTTTGCAAGGAGCTAAAGCCCAGTACGATCAGATAGAAGGGGAATATACTCGTTATAAGGAGCTGTTTGAGAAGAATAAGCTTCCGGCTAATACATTAGAGAAGTTGGAAGCAGGATATCTGGGAGCAAAAAGTCAATATGAAGCGGCTGAAAATGCATTACACGATACCGAATTAAAAGCTCCGTTTTCTGGTTATGTCTATAAAAGAAATATTCATAAATATGAGAATGTTGGTCCGGGACAGCCTGTTATCTCACTGTTGGATGTGAGCCAGTTGGAAGTGCATTTTAGTCTTTCAGAACGACAGGTTGCTCAATCAAACGATTTTAAAAAGATAACTTGCGATGTGACAACTGCAGGTGTTAAAGGGATAGAAGCTGAAATTCTGTCTGTTAACGAAAAAGCCAATGGAAGTGATATGTATGATGTTCGTCTGGCTTTATCCAAAGAACAGGTTTCTCAGTTACGTCCGGGTATGTCGGTAAAGGTTAATGTTGAAGTATCAACCCAGGGAAAACAACAGATGGTTGTGCCATTGGAATCGGTATTTAAAGAAGGCGAGGCATCGTATGTTTGGGTGTATAATCGGGCTAATTCTACTGTTAATAAACAACAGATTCAGGTCAATCAATTAATAAATAATGGTTATGTGGCGATAAACAGCAAGCTCAAAGGTGATGAAATGATTGTAGTGGCCGGAGTGCATAGTTTGCAGGATAATCAGGAAGTGAGAGTGTTGGAAAATAATAAGCTGTAATCAGAAACGTAACCTGAATATGTTAGATAAGATATTAAGTCAGAAAGCTTTTTTAAGCTTTTTCTTCATCGCCTTGATTTTAGGAGGAGTATCCTCTTTTCGAAATATGGGTAAGCTTGAAGACCCGGAGATACCAATTAAAGCTGCTGTTGTAATAACTCCATACCCGGGTGCATCAGCCGAAGAGGTTGAAAAAGAAGTGACAGAGGTGTTGGAGAAGGCCATTCAAAGGCTCGAAAATATTGATTTTATAGAGTCTCGTTCCATTGCCGGAATGTCAGAGATTACTGTAAATATTAAGTCGGGTACCCGATCAAAAGAAATGCCTCAATTATACGATCATTTGCGTCGTAAAATACATGATATCAAAGGTAGCTTACCAAGAGGTGCCAGTGAACCAATTGTAAATGATGACTTTGGTGATGTGTCGGGTATTTTCTTCGCCATAAGTAACGATGGATACAAATACGACGAATTTCAGTCGTATGTTGATTATGTGAAGGAAGAAATGTTGCTTGTGGAAGGTGTGAAGCGAATTGAAGTGTTTGGAAAGCAAACAGAAACCATCGACATTATCATTGACAATGAATATTTCGCATCATTGGGAATTAATCCTATGATGATATTTCAGAAGTTTTATGATCAGGGAATCATTGTTGATCCTGGATCATTCAAAAACGGAAGTGAGCGCATTCGACTGGATATTGGTAACAAGTTTCAGGATCTGAATGAGATTAAAGACTTTGAAGTAGTCCTGCCCAATGGTGGTCGGTATAAACTGGGTGAGATTGCTAAAGTTGAACGAGGCTTCTATACACCTGTTCATCAGAAATTAAAATTTAACGGAACAGAATCAATCAGTTTGGCTGTCTCAATGGAGAAAGGCGGAAACGTTATTGAATTAGGTGAACGTGTTGAAGCAAGATTAGCTGAATTACAGAATAATCTTCCGGTTGGTGTGGATATACATCCTATATTTTATCAACACCAAAAGGTTGATGATGCCATTGATAATTTTATGGTTAATCTGGTTGAATCTGTTGTGATTGTAATTGCTGTTTTACTCATTTTTATGGGTATGAAAGCTGGTCTGCTGATTGCCAGTGGTTTGGTTTTTACCATTCTGGGTACTTTCATTGTGATGAAAGGAATGGATATAGAACTGCACAGAGTCTCATTGGCTGCAATTATTATTGCTATGGGTATGTTGGTTGATAATGCCATTGTTGTTGCTGACGGTATCCTGGTAGATCTTCAGAAAGGGATGGATCGAAAAAGAGCCTTTGTTAATACAGCAAAGAAATCAGCTATGCCATTACTGGCTGCCACGCTAGTGGCTATCCTTGCATTTATGCCTTTAGGGTTTAACAGTACCGGAGCAGGTGAGTTTCTGAAACCGTTGTTTTTTGTGTTAGCCATATCGCTCTTTGTGAGTTGGATACTGGCAATGCTTCAAACTCCATTTATGGCTCAGTATTTTTATTCGAACGGTAGTAAAAAGAAGAAAGAAGAATCAACGAATCCATATGATAATAAATTCTACAGGGTTTTTGAACGTGTAGTTCGTTTTTCACTGTGGCACAAGTCATTATTTGCTATCGGAACATTTGTTATTCTGGTTCTTGCTTTATTTTCAGCTAAATACATGAAACAGAATTTCTTCCCGGGAGCTAATTATGACCAGTTTCTGTTAGAGTATCGATTGCCAGAAGGTTCGGATTTAAGTCAGGTGGAATCAGATCTTGATGAGATTCAGAAGGAAATATCATCGTGGGATGAAATATCATATGTAGTAACAGGTTTGGGAAGTACACCTGCCAGGTATACTTTATTACGACCTATGAATGGTTTAAGTCAGAGTTACGGAGAGCTGATTATCTCGGTTAAAAATGTTGAGAAAACCAGGGAAGTAATGTCTGAATTACAAGATTATGTTACTGAATCCTATCCGCAAGCTTTGGCCAGAGTTAGAGAATATGTTGCTATTGGTGGAGATGCCAAGATAGAAGTGAAATTTTCAGGTAAGGATGAGGCTGTCTTAAAAGATCTGGCTGAACAGGCGAAGCAGATTATGAGAGACGAACCTACTACCCAGTTTGTGACTGATAACTGGAAAAATGAGGTAAAAGTACTCAAACCGGTTTATTCAAATGTGAAGGCTCGTGAACTCATGGTAAATCGTGAAGACGTAGCTCGTGCTCTGGCAATAGCTTCCAATGGCGCACCCGTTGGTGTTTTTTACGATGGCGATTATCAGTTACCTGTAATGCTGAGATTGGAAAAAAACTTAGATCAGGATGTTAGTCAAATCAATTCTATTCCTGTATGGGCTGCACTACCGAATAGTATTCCATTAGGACAACTGGTTGATTCCGTTTCTATTGAATGGTCAGATAGTAGAATCATGCATTACAACGGGCAAAGAGCTATTAAAGCCCAGTGTGATCCGATAGACGGAACGACTACCAATGTGGTCATGTCGAAGATTAAATCAAAGATTGAATCTATTGCTCTGCCAGAGGGTTATGAACTGGAATGGTTAGGAGAAATGCATACCAGTGAACAAGCCAATGCTGGATTGGCTGAAAATCTTCCGATGGCATTGTTTTTAATGATCATCATCATCATTGGTTTGTTTGGTAATTTCCGCCAGCCAATTATAATCTTCTTACTTGTACCGCTGGCTTTTATTGGTGTTGTTTTTGGTTTTATAGTAACACAAGGATACTTCTCTTTTATGGCATTGGTAGGTACTTTAGGATTAATGGGAATGATGATTAAGAATGCAGTAGTATTACTTGATGAAATTAATCTTGAGATTAAAGAAGGGAAAGATAAACTTCATGCCATTATTGATTCAACCATTTCGAGGGTACGACCTGTAATGATGGCTTCGCTCACTACTATTTTGGGTATGCTTCCATTATTGTGGGACATGATGTTCAACAGTATGGCCATCGCTATTATGTTTGGTTTATTGATTGGGTCAATCATTACCCTGGTTGTAGTGCCTGTCTTGTATGCAGTGTTCTACCGTGTTGACACAAGATCGTTGCATTATAAGAAAGTTAAGTAAATACAACTCATTAGCTGATAGATATATAAGTTTTGTCAGCTTAAAATATTGTTATTATGAAATTCAAAAACATATATATACTAATCGGTTTACTGTTAGTTTCAGTGGTTAATGGTCAGGAAGTAATGACCATTAGCAAAGCCCGAAGTATGGCACTTGAGTACAACAGGACCTTAAAAGTAGCCGATTTAAAGCAGATGGAAGCGGTTTCGAAGCAAAAGGAGGCACGCACCAATTATTTGCCAATGATTGATGGAACAGGAACCTTAATGTATCTGCCAGATATGGAGAATATTGAAATACCTGGTTTTTTTCTTCCATCAGCTGATGAAGATGGAAATATTACCGGTAATAGTGATGCTTATTTTCCGGGAATGGCACTTGAAACAGAAGGACTGAGATTGTATCAGGCACAGGTAGCTGCAGCTATTCCTATTTATGCAGGTGGACAAATACGTTATGGAAATAAAATGGCTGATAAAGGGGTTGAAATTGCCAGGCAGAATTTTCAATTGAAATCGGATGAAGTCATTTTAAATACTGATAATATATACTGGCAGATGGTGGCTTTAAAAGAAAACCTGAAAGTGGCAGATAAATATGTTGAGATGCTGGACTCATTGCAGAGTCAGTTACAGACCATGTACGAAGTTGGATTAACCCCAAAGAGTGAATATTTGAAAGTGTCTGTTCAAAAGAATGAAGCAAAATTGAATCTGATTAAAGTGCGTAACGGTTATAAGTTAATTCAAATGAATTTGTGCCAGCAGATTGGTTTACCTTTAAATACCGAGTTAGAGATAAGTGAAAGCTTGCAGGATGATCCGGAATTGTTAAATGTGAGTAATTCATTAACTATGGCTTTGGAAAACAGAAATGAGCTTAAAATGCTGGATGGTCAGGTTGAGATAGTTGAATTGCAAAAGAAATCGTTGGCAGGTTCTTACTTGCCTCAACTAGGTGCTCAGGTAAGTTATGGATATATGGATCTACCAACGCTTTCAACAAGCCGCACCATGACTCAGGTAAATGCTCAGCTATCCATTCCTTTGATCCATTGGAGAGAGAAAAAGTATAAGATGGATGCGGTTCGTTACCAAAAGCAGCAGGCACAACTTCAATTAGATGATACTAAAGAATTGGTTCAGCTTGAAGTACAGCAATATATGCTAAATCTGGTGGAAGCCTACGAATCAATTGTTTTGGCTAAAAGTGCAAAAGAAGAGGCTGAAGAAAGCCTGGAAGAAGTAAGCCTGAGTTATGAAGCCGGACTGAATTCAACGACCGACCTGCTTAATGCACAGGCTAGCTGGCAAAAAGCGCAGGCTAATCTGCTAGTAGCATTGGCTGAATATGAAATTGCGAAAACAAGTTATTATAAAGGAATTGGTCAATTAAGTCAGATGAAGAATTAGATAGTGGTTTTAAATACCTGATTATTTTTATGGTTGGCGACAGGAAAATCAATACTTGTCGCTAACTTTAAAGCATCGTTAGCAATGAAAAAGAAAGACTGTCAACCGAAAATAGTTAGCTATAAAGCAAGACTCCTGTTTGAAACAATTATAGGAGTTGTATTTAATATGGTTGTTGTTAAAACCTTCTTTCCTGAAGAGGAATATACGTTAGAAAGTTTTGCTTTTACTGTTTGTCTTTTTGTTACTATATCAGAAGGTATTTTTGCTTTTAATAAACTTCTTGGTTATAAATACTCATGGCATCAGCATACATTTAAGCGATTGGTTTCGCTGCTTCTGTTTACTGTGTTTTGGTACATTGTTGTGGCTCGTCTCGCCTATATAACCAAACCATTGATCGAAAGAGGGCAAGAAATTCCCAGAACTCTCTTTCTTGCAAGTATGGTTATTTCTATTTTGTTTGTGTCTATTTATGTTAGTTTACTCATTGCCTATAATTATCACCAAAGTCTGGCTATGTTTATTAAAGAAAACGAAGCCTTACAAAATGAGAAACTGGAACTTGACTACAGGGCTTTGCAGGATCAGATTAACCCACATTTCTTATTTAATAATCTAAGTACACTGATTGCTATAATCCGGCAGGATCAAAAGGCGGCAATCCGGTATGCGGAGAATTTCTCCGATGTGTATCGATATGTTTTGAAAAGCAAGGATAATCTATCAGTCAGCCTGAATGAAGAGTTGGAATTTATTAAATCGTATCTTGAAATGCACAAAGAACGATTAGGAGAAGGACTGCAATTATTCTATGACATTGATGAGGAAGCAAATTCAAGACATATTCCGGTTTTAGGACTGCAGTTCTTGGTTGAAAATGCCATCAAGCACAATGTTGCTACAGTAAAGAGACCATTAAGAATTTCAATACAAGCTAATAAAGAATTTGTTAGGGTAACAAATAACCTTAATCCTAAAAATACTACTTATTCAACTAATACAGGATTAAAAAATTTGAAGAAAAGAATGGCATTTCTAAGTGAGCGGGAAATGAATGTTAAACACGATGCAACAGAGTTTGTTGTTGAATTACCATTAATATAATAGCATATGCAGATAAAGGTTATTATTGTTGAAGATGAGTTGCATACGGCAGGGATGTTAAAGGATATGATTCAGAAATTACGTCCTGAGTGGAATGTACTTGCTATTTTACAGAGTGTTTCTGAAACAATTGATTGGTTGCAAAATAGTGATATTAAACCGCTGATTTTTTTGGATATTGAACTGGCTGATGGCAATTCGTTCTCCATTTTCGAACAGATGAAAGTAGAGAATCCAATCATATTTACAACGGCATATAACGAATTTGCCTTAAAGGCATTTCAATTGAATAGTGTTGATTACCTACTTAAACCTATTAAGGAATCGGAATTAATAAAAGCTATTGAAAAGTTTGAGCGTGCAATTGAATTGTTCGAAACCAATGTTTCGCAATCCAGTAAAGTCGATTATCAGCAGTTGGCACGTAGCATAATGTCTTCGAGCGGTGGATACCGTAAACGATTTCTTATCTCCAAAAGAGACTCATTTTTTAAGCTACCTGTAGAAGAAATAGCTTATTTCTATTTTGAGTCGAGGGTTACCTTTGCTGTTGCGTTTGATGGAAAACAACATATTCTTAGTCATCCTTTGGATAAGCTGGAAGAAGAACTGGATCCTCAAATGTTTTTCAGAACTAATCGTCAAACCATTGTTAATATCGAAGCCATTGACCATTTTGAAGCTTATTTCAGTGGAAAACTGGTTGTTAAGCTAGTCAATAAGCTAAATGATAAAATAATGATCAGCAGGGGGAAAGCTGTTCAGTTTAAAGATTGGGTGAATCAATAAAATTATTGTACAACAGCTTCAATGATAATTTATGAAGTAATATTTATTCATTTGTAGTTACGACTTCAACAGGAATAGTAATTGTAAAGACAGAACCTTTACCAATTTCCGAATCCAGTTTTATATTGCCACCAAGCATCTTTATGTATAAATCAGAAATAGAAAGCCCAAGACCGGTACCACCTTTAAGTGAAGCTAATTTGGCATCTCCTTGTCTGAATCTTTCAAAAATAACCTTTTGATATTCAGGGGCAATACCTATTCCGGTATCAATCACTTTAATTATTAATTGGTTATTATTTATTTCATGTTGTATGGTGATACTGCCTTCGTCGGTGTATTTAATGGCATTGGATACCAAATTGATAATAACCTGTTTTAGTTTTAATTCATCCGACTGAATTGAAAGGTCACCGTTTTTACAGTTATCAATAATGATTTTTAATGTCTTGTCGGCAAGTAAATTGCGGGAATTTATCAGAATATTGTCAAAAAAATCGCTAAGTGAAAAAATGTTTTTGTTGGGTTTAACCAGTCCAGAATCAATTTTGGATATTTCAATAATGTCAGTAATAATGGATAATAAATAATAAGCACTGTTACGTATTACGTTTGTATAATATTGTGCATCCTCAATGGAAAGGTCAGGACTGTTTAAAAGTTCTGTGAAGCCAATTATTCCATTCATTGGTGTTCTGATCTCATGTGAAAGATTTTCCAGAAATGAAGATTTAAGTTTATCACTTTCTTCAGCTTTTGCTTTTGCAATAATTAATTCTTCCTGCCATTTTTGTTTGCTCAATAATTTCCAAATAGCACTTACAAGCTGAACAATCTGATGTGAATCTTTCTCATCATATGCTTTATGGCTTGTGAGGTATAGTAATGCTTCGATGGTATCATCCTCATAAATTGGGAAAATTAAAGTATGTTCAAATCTTTGGGATGTTATCGGACATTGATGAGTTT
The DNA here is from genome assembly GCF_050589785.1 of Carboxylicivirga caseinilyticus. Lineage (NCBI taxonomy): Bacteria > Pseudomonadati > Bacteroidota > Bacteroidia > Marinilabiliales > Marinilabiliaceae > Carboxylicivirga > Carboxylicivirga caseinilyticus. The sequence goes on from NZ_JBNGOX010000008.1 coordinate 36,630, forward strand.
GTGATAGATTACAGCTACTGCACGTATTCATATTTAGATTGGTAGCTCTTATAATGCAATGATCCAGATCTTTATACGGAAAAGTTTCGTTTACTTCAATTGAAGCGTTTTTTATGTCTAATTTATTGGATAAGAAAAAAACATTGTTTTTTACATCAAATTTATAAAGCAAACCAAAATTACTTTCTGTAAGTCGCACTATTTCATATAAGGCATGATCGAGAAATACTTTACTTTTATCTGTTTTTATCTTTGAAAGTTCTACTAAGCTTTCCAACCGAGCTTCATTCTTTTGCGATTGAATAATAGTCTCTTTCTTAGCTCTAAGTTCATTTTTTAGCTCCAATGTTTTGCGCCTTACCATTTGACGTAAAACAATGGAATAAAAAAGAAAAATGAAAAGTGCTATCAAAAACACAATTAATGAGACGATAAAAACCTTATAGTTTCGTTGAAAAAAGTTTTGCTTAGGAATAAATGGAATACATACCCATTTATTAAATATTTGTCTTCGTTGATCTTCGTCAATTGTAAGAAGAATTTTATCGATGATCTGTGCAAACGTTTTATGTTCTTTTCTGAAGGCAAAAGAGAGATGCCATACAAAGTCCAGTTCAGTACCTATGCTAAGGTTGGTAATTCCATATTTCTCAACAATAAAGCTTGCTGTCATAATATTAACGATGGTCGCATCAGTAGAACCCAAAGAGGTTTTAATAAGTGCTTCCAGTTCATCGTTACATTCAACCAATTCAAAATTGGTGTAATTCTCTGTTAAATAGTCTTGAGTGATATAGTCTCTCATGACTGATATTTTCATCCCATTGAGATCATGGTCTGAGAAATCAAAGGTTTTGGTTTTATTAATCAGAAGAACGATGGGAATATTCAGAACCGGTTCAGTAAATGCAAAATAATCTTTTCGTTCTTCAGTCACCTGCATTGCACCCAGAAAATCAATTTCGTCGTTCAACAGGCCAGAATACATTTCTTTCCAATCTTTGTAGTAAACACGTATGAAATCTACATTTAATTCATCTTCAAATATTTTAATGTAATCAGAAATGATGCCTTGATGTACCCCGTTTTCATCGATGTAATCGCCAGGAGCCCAGGTAGGATTTGGCGCATACCTCATATTATGAAGGTTGTTTTGAAGCCAATCAGTTTCTTCGGACGAGCAAACAATATTTGCTTTCTCATCCTGACCATAGGTTAAGATACTGATCAAAAGACTTAAAACAAATATTACTTTTTTCGGAAACATGTTCTAAGGTAAAGAAAAATAGCAGAATATGATTTCGAATTTTACGAATTGTAAGTTTTTTAGGGTGAGTTATTTATTTGATAAACAGGTGAAATATTATTTAAAATTAAAATAGCCTTCTATTTATGGTTAACGTTTGAAGGAGATTCTTCAATCTGAATGTTTATATACTATTCGTAAATAATATGAAATGAGTAAAGGGATCTTGTTATCCATTCTCAGGAGTAAAGAATTCAAATTTTCCACATTGGGGGCAGGCATAAATTGCAAAAGATTCTTTATTCAAAAACAATTCAAATATATTTCCAAATACACCGGGGGGCGCTCCTTCGTGAATTTTATGATTGCTGTTGGTTTCTAATTAAATTTCCCAGCGTCTACATCTTTAATAAACTGAATTAATCCTGAGAAATATGTTGTTGGATCATCGTATTGAGATACATGACCTCCATTGGTTGTAACGCTGCGACCTTTTTGAACCTGAGTACTCATCCATTCCATATATTTAGGATCCATTGTATCGTACTTTCCGCCCAACATTAATGTAGGTACTTTTATTTCGGAAAGTCTGTCTGATACATCCCAATTTTTTAGAGATGCATTCCCGGTAACTCCAAATTCACTATATCCCTGCATGTAGATGTAGATATTTGAATTAAGGTGTTTGAAAGCCCTGTTTATGAATTCGGGCCATTCCGCTAATGGTTTTCTCAGAATATGTTTGGTATAGTAATGCTGTTGAACCAACTCTGCGTATTTGGGATTGCCAAAATCTTCACTGGCTTCAAAAGCCTTAATTTCCTTATACACGTCGGGAGGTAGCTGTGGTCCCAATACTTCGGCTGCATACTTTTCGTATTCAGGAATACTCGCTACCATGTTTGATATGATCAGTCCTTTTAGATGATCCTGATATTTCAGCGCATACTCCATCGCCAATATGCCTCCCCAGGATTGACCTAATAAATAGAAATTATCCTTATCAAGATTTAAGGCTTGTCTCACCTGTTCTACTTCTTCCACAAAATGAGTGATGGTCCAAAGAGTAGAATCATTTGGCTGGTCACTATAGTAACTTTCTAGTTGGTCATAATAAATGTATTCAATCTGTTCATTGGGTAAGTATCCGTCAAAGCTCTCAAAAAATTCATGAGTGCCACCCGGACCACCATGAAGGAGTAATACTTTCATTCGCGGGTTATTCCCCATTCGCTTAGTAAAAACATTAAAAGTTCCTTTGGGGGTTTCTATGGGAATCATTCTAATACCACCAGTAATTTGGTCATTGCTGTTTGAATAATCCCAGTAGCTATTCTTTTCCACAACAATGTTGTTTTCTTTTTGATTATTCACACAACCCGATATAAGTAATTGAATAATCAGCAGAGGTGTTACAAAGTATTTCATGATACTCAATTTTGATTTATGTTATTTAATGGTCTACAACAAAAAGAAGTTAGCGCTGATTTATAAGTAAAGGAGATTAATAATAGATCAATATAGCTAAAAATTATAAGGTTTTTATGTCGAATCTGAGTAGATAAGATATTGGATTTTGATTTGAGAATGTTATAACCATTAATAAGCTTGAAGGCAGTAGTTAATGACTTGTGAATGTATACCGAATGTTGACATTTGAGCGACTAATATAAAATGGGTCTTTCAAATTTATGCTTTGTAAGCTACTGCCTTTTGCCTGAAAACTGATTAACTGATAAGTTACTCAAAAAGATTATTTAATAATCCACCGGCATCTTCTTTTCCTGAGTTTTTACCATGAGGAGCAACGGCTCTGATCAATTTGCTGATTGGCATTGATTGAATCCATACTGTTCCGGTGCCTCTTAAAGTAGACAGGAACAATCCTTCTCCACCAAAAATCATGGATTTAAGATTTCCTGCTTTTTGAACACTGAAATCAATTCCATCGGTAAAACCAACCACACAACCGGTATCGATTCTTAGTGTTTCGTTATTCAGTTGTCGCTCAATCAGTGTTCCTCCGGCATGAATAAAGGCTTTGCCATCGCCTTCCAGTTTTTGAAGGATAAAGCCTTCTCCGCCAAAGAATCCGGCACCCAGACGTTGATTAAAATGCATGGATAATCGGGTGCCCAAAGCGGCACATAAAAAAGCATCTTTTTGTACAATGACTCTGCCACCTAACTGAGCTAAATTTAACGGTACGATTGTTCCCGGATAGGGAGCAGAAAAAGCGACCTTCTTTTTGCCGTATCCACGATGGGTAAAATGGGTCAGAAATAAGGATTCGCCGGTTATGACACGTGAGGCTCCGGCCATCAGTTTACCAAAAAAACCTTGCGAAGGATTGGAGCCATCGCCCATCTTTGCTTCAAATTCAATTCCTTCTTCCATGTAAAGCATGGCGCCTGCTTCGGCAATGACTGTTTCCTGCGGGTCGAGTTCAATTTCTACAAACTGAACATCGTGGCCTTTAATTTCGTAATCAATTTCGTGTGAATTCATAGGGTTTAATTATTTGGTTAGCGTACTTCATTAATTGCATTTTGAAGTATCGATTTATTATTTACTTTGTAATTTTCAGGGTGTTTTTTCCAATCAATATATACATTAATCACAGGATTTCCTGCGATAGCGCTTAAATCAGCTTCGCTTAAAAATCCGGCTCCAATGTAATAACTCTGATTCCATTTCTCCATCCATTTTTCGCTGATGTTTTCTGTGATCGGAATAACAATATTTTGCTCATTGCTTAGTTCTAATGTAATGCTACTTTCTGCCAGTGAGGGGCCAAAATATCGGTTTGCATCTCCAACAGGCACGTTAATTTCGAACGACATTAAAAACCGGCCTTTTTGATTTCTGATGGTGCTGTTGCATCGTATTTTTCCTTTCTCTTCGCCAAAGAACCGTGCCATCCGAGGACTCACTTCGTAAAATAACTCAAAGCGCTCTGAAGTGACATCTTTTGTTGTGTCAATGGTAATGGCTGTTGGCAACGCTTTTGCCTGGGCTTCCTGTTTGAGTGTTTCTTCGGTACCGGCTTCGTAATATTCCCAGGTGCCGTTTTTGTGTAAGATTACAGTGTTACCCGTTTCGGTCGTAGCTTTTATTTGTGCCTTCAATTGTACACTACCCAGTATAATAAAGACTGTTATTAAGAGGTTCTTCATATGAGTTAAAATTAGAGCATACAAGATAGGAAAAAGCTAATAGCCTATAACCAATAGCTGGTAGCTTTTTTAGGATTTTAGCTAATAGCTATGTATACCCCTAAATCCCCTGAAGGGGACTTTGGCTTGCGGATAGTCTGCGTTTGCATTCAGATGTTATTTCCTGAATGACATAATCAAGATTGGTTTCAATTTGTTGATTGGTAAACCTGATAATTCTAATGTTCCAATGGCTTAATTCAGCTTCTCTGCCAATGTCGTATTCTATTTGTTGTTGTTTTAAGTGTATTAAACCATCAACTTCAATAACTAGTTTTATGGGATGGCAATAGAAATCAGCAATAAATATATCGATTGGATGTTGAGCTCTAAATCGTAAACCAAGTATTTGCTTACCTTTTAATTTGTCCCATAATATGAGTTCTGATTTAGTCATATTTTTGCGTAAAGCTTTTGCTTTTTCGAATATATGCGGTTTAGCATTGTAAAACATATTAACCTGATCACTCACGCTCATTGTCCTTGATATTAAAGCCCCTTTAGGGGTTTGGGGTGAATAATGGTATTGCTATAATCTTGTTCCTCTTTCCACTTCAAACCCATTATAGGTAACAAACTGCCATACCTCAATAATGCTGTTAGCAGCTATCTCATAGGGTTTGTAGTTACGATTGGTGGATACCAATAATAGTGTCTGATCTTTTTCAATTTGGTTATACACCAGTTTAAAAACAATGCCATCCTCGCGGGTAACAATAATGCAAGGAGTGCCGTCTTTAATGGTTTTCCAGTTTTGGATGTAGGCACCTGTCACCCATGAGCCTTCAGGTATAGGTAGCATTGAGTCACCTTTGATCTGGAAGGTTCGGTAGGTTTTGTCCTGCGGCAGAAAGGGTAACGAAAACTTAGGTAGTGACGAAATAAATTCGATATCACCATAATCTGATGTGTATCCGGCCTGCGCCTTTACCGGAACCATCTCAATATTCTCTTTACCTTCCTTATCCACCGATACGGTTAGTAAACGAAGCTTTTGGCCGGTTACGTCAATATCAAAACCATCTTCTATCTGCGAAAGCTGAAATTCGGATAAAGCCTGAAGGTTGTAACGGATCAAGGCATCGATGGATACTTTAAAATAATCGGCAAATTTTACCAGTGTCTTAAACGGAGGTTGAACACTTTTTTCGTATCCTGCTAAAGTGGTTCGTGTAAGTTCTAAATTGCTGGCCAGATCGCTTTGCGAGAGCTTCTTTCGTTGGCGTAAAAAACGGATGTTTTCTGCAAAATACATATTTTCTAGCTTTTGGCTGATGGCTGTTAGCCGACAGCTTTTTTTTGTTCTTGATATTCAATTTCTTCTGCCTTCTGGCTAAAAACTAACTACCTGTTTATTTCATAAAGATATAAAAAATGATTAAATTATAGTCAGGATAATGACGAAAATATCGACATAAATGTTGAAATCAATTTTACATCTGGATTTAGACACTTTTTTTGTGTCGTGCGAGCGCCTGATGGATAGTAAATTAAACAACCGTCCGGTGCTGATAGGAGGAACCTCCGACAGGGGAGTGGTGGCTGCATGCAGCTACGAGGCGAGGCAGTACGGCATTCATTCGGCTATGCCCATGCGTATGGCCCGGCAATTGTGTCCGCATGCCACTGTTATCAGAGGGAATAGTGTTGTGTATAGCGAATTTTCAGATGCAGTTACAGAGATTGTAAAAGAGCGTTCGCCCATGTTTGAAAAATCGTCCATTGATGAATTTTATGTGGATGTGAGTGGAATGGATCGTTACGTAAAACAGACTTATCAATGGGCACAGGAGTTACGCGAGGAGATTATCAGGGAGACGCATCTGCCCATTTCGTTTGGTTTGTCAACCAGCAAAACGGTTTCGAAGGTAGGAACGGGCGAGGCTAAGCCTAACAACTTTATGCGTATTGAAAATGGTTATGAAAAGCCTTTTCTGGCTCCTTTATCGGTGAAGAAAATACCCATGGTAGGCGATCAGACTTATCGTTTGTTGCGAAGCATGGGAGTGGAGCGGGTACGAACGGTTCAGCAAATGCCTGTTGAGCTGATGGAACGGGTGCTGGGAAAAAATGGCGCTGTCATCTGGAAAAAGGCACAAGGCATAGATAATTCGCCTGTGGTGCCTTATTACGAGCGTAAATCGCTTTCGATGGAGCGTACTTTCGATAGTGATACCACCGATGTGTATAAACTGCGGGCCATTGTTATAGGAATGGCTGAGAATCTGGCTTTTCAGCTGCGGCATGACAATAAAATTACGGCTTGTGTAACGGTAAAGGTGCGTTACAGCGATTTTCAAACACACAGCAAGCAAAAACGCATTCCGTATACCTCGCTTGATCATACCCTTATTGAGGTGGTGAAAGATCTGTTTGATAAGGTATATGATCGTAGGGTGCTGGTGCGGCTGGTGGGAGTGCGTTTTAGTCACCTGATTGGAGGTAGTTATCAGATCCGGTTGTTTGAAGATTCGTTTAAACTCATTAAGCTCTATCAGGCTATGGATAAGGTGCGCGATCGTTACGGCCAACAAGCGGTGGTGCGTGCTATGGGAATGGGGTCTAAAACCCTTGCCCGACCCAATCCTTTTAATGGACAAACAGCAGTTGCGAATGGTTAGTTATAAAGCTATTGACTGATAGCTAATGGCTTGTATGTTTAATTGTTGAGTTGTTGACTCGATAGCTATCGAGTCGTTTAATTGTAATAAAATCAACTTAACAACTCGACAGTTCTGCAATTCAACAACTCAACAGCTTTTTTTAATAGTCTAAAAGTCTAACGGTCTAATCTCTAAAAAGGTGCTCACAAACTGTCATACATACTATAGTTTTAAATACGGAACCATCTCTACCGAAGATTTGCTGAAAGAAGCCTCACAAAAAGGATACAGTACTCTTGCTGTGACGGATATCAACAGTACCTCGGCCTGTATCGATTTTGTACGTCGTTCGGCTGAGTTTGGTATTAAACCGGTTGTAGGTATCGATTTTAGAAATGGAGTTGAGCCGATGTATGTAGGTATTGCCCGTAACAATGAGGGATATCGCGAGTTGTGCGAGCATCTTACTGCGTATCGGCATTTGGGAGATGATTTTGATGCTAAGGCTCCGGAGTTTGTGCATGCTTATGTGATTTATCCGTTCACAAACAAAAAACGCGAATTACGTTATAATGAGTTTATAGGAGTGCGTCCCGATCAGCTGAAGAATCTGCCTTTCTCGGTTTGGAAAGATCAGAAGAGTAAGCTGGTGATTCAGCACACGGTAACGTTTCGCGATAAGCACGATTACAATGTGCATCGTTTGCTACGTGCCATCGACCTGAATATGCTGCTGAGTAAATTGCCCGAAGAGGAACAGGGTACGATGAATGAGAAGCTGCTGTCGAAAGATGATCTGATTGGCCTATTTGGACGATATCCTGCCATACTACACAATACGCAGAAGCTGATGGAATCGTGTAGTATTGATTTTGAGCTGGGAGTGAATAAGAATAAGCGTTTTTTTCTGGGATCAGACGAAAAGGATTTTCAGTTGTTGAAGGATGAATGCGAAGAAGGACTGAAATATCGTTTCCCTGATCGGCCCAAAGAAGTAGTAGAGCGAATGAATAAGGAACTGAAGACCATTCGTGATCTGGGTTTTTGTGCTTACTTTCTGGTGACCAACGATATTGTGAAATATGCTCGTAGCAGAGGGTACTATTATGTGGGGCGGGGCAGTGGGGCCAATAGTCTGGTGGCTTATTTGTTGCGTATCACCAACGTTGATCCCATTGGTCTGAATCTTTATTTCGAGCGTTTTATCAATCCTTACCGGACTTCACCTCCCGATTTTGATATCGACTTTTCGTGGACCGATCGGGATGATGTGACCCGTTATATTTTTGAGCGATATGGCTACGATCGTGTTGCATTGCTGGGAACCTATATCACATTCAATCATAAATCGGCTTTCAGAGAGATTGGGAAGGTTTTTGGCTTGCCCGAAGAGGAAATTGTAGCGCTGCAAAAAGATCCGTCACCACAAAATTATGGGCAATATGGAAAATGGGTGATTCAGTATAGTAAGTACATCGACGGATTTCCCAGTCATTGCAGTATTCACTCCAGTGGCATCATTATTTCCGAAAAACCTATCTCGTATTATTCGGCCACCGAGATGCTGCCCAAAGGCTTTCCGTCAACACAGTTTGACATGTATGTAGCCGAGGATGTGGGGCTGCATAAGTTTGATATTCTCAGTCAGCGTGGGTTGAGTAAGATAAAGGACGCATTGGATATCATCAAAGAGAACAGAGGTGTTGATATTGATATTCACGATATCAAAAAGTTTAAAGAAGACGAACGCATTAAGGAACATCTGAAAGTGGGGAAGGCCATTGGGTGTTTTTATGTAGAGTCGCCAGCTATGCGTATGCTATTAACCAAGCTAAAAGCAGATGATTACCTCCGGTTGGTGGCAGCCAGTTCTATTATTCGTCCGGGAGTAGCCAAAAGCGGAATGATGCGTGAGTATATACTTCGTTTTCAGGATGAGAAACGACGAGAAAAAGCGAAACAGGATCTTCCGCAGTTGTACGAGATACTGGAAGAGACATACGGGGTGATGGTTTATCAGGAGGATGTTATTAAGGTGGCGCATTATTTTGCTGGTCTCACCCTTGATGAAGCTGATATTCTGCGCCGGGGAATGTCGTGGAAGTTCAGGCAGCGCAACGAATTCTGGAAGGTGCGTGATAAGTTTTACAGTAACTGTCGTAAAAAAGGCTATGCCGAACAAACGGTGAAAGACATCTGGATGCAGATTGAGAGTTTTGCCAACTATGCTTTTGCCAAGGGGCATTCGGCCAGTTATGCTATTGAGAGTTATCAGGCGCTTTATTTAAAGGCTCATTATCCGCTCGAATATATGGTGGCCACACTCAATAATGGAGGAGGATTTTATCGCCAGGAGTTGTATTTGCACGAAGCCCGTATTAATGGGGCTGAGGTGGAGGCACCCTGTGTCAATCGGAGTAACTGGCAGAACAGTATCACAGGTAAGCGTTTGTATCTGGGTTTTATGATGTTGTATAATCTTGAAAGAGGTGCTGTGCGTAAACTGCTGGAAGAGCGTGAGCGTAAAGGAGAATTTAAAGATTTGTCTGATTTTGTTGTGAGGGTAGGTATTTCGCTGGAGCAGTTATTGATTCTGATACGAGTGGGAGCTTTTCGTTTTACGGGAAAAGGAAAGAAGGAACTACTTTGGGATGCACATCATTTGTTGGGATATACAAAAAAAGTGAAGGCTGAAGCTACTTTGTTTGCGCCAGCTGAGGTAAAAGCCTTCGAGTTGCCCGAACTATGGAGCCACGATTTGGAGAATGCCTTTGATGAGTTGGAATTATTGGGATTTCCGTTAGTCAGTCCGTTTAAGTTGTTGGCAGAAAAGTTGCCTAGTACTCTTCGGGCTCGCGACTTACCTTTATTGGTTGGTAAATATGTGTCGATAGTAGGTTACCTGGTAACACGTAAGCCTACTCGCACAGCCAATGGTGCAGCAATGTTTTTTGGTACCTGGCTGGATACGCAGGGACGATGGATTGATACGGTTCATTTTGTGGAGGCAGCAGCCCGGTATCCGTTTCGTGGACCAGGGTGTTATCATATTTTTGGTAATGTGGTGGAAGAGTATGGTTTTGTTAGTATTGAAGTGACTAAGATGTATCGATTGCGCAATCGTAATTTAGATGAGTAATAAGCTATTGACTGACCGCCAGAGCACAGTGGATTGTCTGAAAGAAACTAAAACCTTACAGTCGCCCCTCCGGGGCTCTGATTCCCCTCTTGCCTATCACAGCACTTACGTACTCTGTTGTTACAGTCAGGGCTCCGCCCTTCATTCTATGATTTGGGCAATCCCGTTCGGAACGTTTGTTTAACGCGATGTAATATTTTATATCTAATAGATTAAATCCTGTACATTATCATAAAGTTTCAGTAAATTGACTAAAGAAGCTTTTAACCAAATACTTCAGTCATGGCTCAGGCATTATCTAAAGTGTATATTCATTTGGTATTCACAACAAAACATAGACAGCATTTTATTGAAGAGTCTTATCGACTGGAATTGCAAGCTTTGTTAGTTAGTATCTTGTCTAAGTTAGGTGCTTATACTTATGAAATCTATGCTAATCCAGATCATGTTCATATTCTATGTTCGTTACCCCGCACCATTACCATTGCTGTTTTGGTTCAAAAGATCAAGGCTGCTTCATCAGGTTGGATCAAAACAAAAGGTGCAGTTGATTTTAGTTGGCAGGATGGTTATTCGTGCTTTTCAGTGAGCTCATCCCGAAAAGATGCGGTAGAACAATATATCAGGAATCAGCCGTTACACCATCAGAGTGTTTCTTGCAGAGATGAACTGCTGAAGTTTTATGAAAAATATGAGATTGAGTTCAAACCTGAATATATGGACTAATATCACAGTCGCCCCTCCGGGGCTCTGATTCCCCTCTTGCCTATCACAGCACTTACGTACTGTGTTGTTACAGTCAGGGCTCCGCCCTTCATTTTATGATTTGGGCAATCCCGTTCGGAACGTTTGTGTTAGTTAGTATTTAAATGATTAACATTTGTTTTTAAGGTAGTCCCGTTAGGGACGTCTGTATTAGCATAGTATGTAAATGCTATGTGTAAAATAAGCGCAGGTTGAGTCCTGAAAGGACGACTGTAAGTGAGTATCAACATCATCCTACCTAAACGATTGGCATAAAAAAGGCTGAATAATTATCCAGCCTCATAATATTTTTATTTTATAGAAGAAAGGTTTAATCTTTATCCTGCTCCTTAAACTTAAACAGCTTATACATCTTTTCGAAAATCTCCGTATTCTCATAAACTCCTGTAAATTCTTCTGCACCAGGACCAATCGCAAAAACAGGCACCATTATAGCTGTATGATCTCCTGTTGTAAATCCGGCTTTGACATAGCCTTTATTCATATCTCCTTCATTTACTGACATGCCGCCAGTTTCATGATCGGCTGTCACAATAATCAAGGTTCGCTTATCTTCAAGAGCAAATTTTATTGCTTCACCTACTGCCTTGTCCAAATCCAATACTTCCCCGGTTGAATAAGAAGCATCATTTTGATGCCCTCCCCAATCAATCTGACTTCCTTCAACCATCATAAAGAATCCTTTACTATCGGCATTTGATAATACTTCAATAGCTTTTGAGGTTGCTTGTGGTAACATGTCTCCCCTGTCACGATAACCCGCATTGTGTCCAATAGCAGTTAACACAGCCAGCTTCCCTTTGGTAAAAGGTTCAATCTCCTTCATGTTATAGGCAATTCTGTATCCCTTGTCATTTAATTCAGAAACCAGGTTACGACCATCAACACGCTTTGTAAAGAAATCAGCTCCACCACCAATAAACAAATCAATATCAGTATTCATAAAATCCGCAGCAATTTCTTCATACATAATTCTATTTGGCTGATGAGCAATAAACGAAGCTGGCGTAGCATGTGTTATTGCTGATGTTGATACCAAACCTGTTGCCTTACCGTTTCTTTCAGCATATTCAAGAATACTGGTAATTCGGTTTCCTTCTGAATCCAACCCAATAGTACCGTTGGTTGTTTTTTTACCGGTTGACAATGCAGTTCCTCCAGCTGCCGAATCCGTTATGTAGTTATCACTACTCTGTGTTTTACTAAAACCGGTAAAAGGCATGTTTTGAATATTTAACTCACCTCCGTTAGCTGTAATGCCAGCAAAAACCTGAGCGGTTCCCATGCCATCACCAATAAATATGATGATATTCTTCGGGCGCTTTTTAAATTTTACTTCTTTTGCATCAAACGAAACTACTTCATGTTGTTTTTCAGCAGTGTATTCGAACTTTTCATGCTTAACTTCTTTGTATTCTTCCTGGGCTGATATTCCTATTGTTACGAGAAATAAGGCCAATATAAGGCTAGTCTTTTTCATTACGTTGTAGTTTGTTCCTTCAACATTCAAAGTAAAAGGATTTTATGTATAAAAAAAACAAGCATAAAGACTGTTTGTTTATTAAACATATTTCTAGAAAATAAAAATACACTTATCTTCCTGAATATTAAACCGTACCATGTATTAAGCTATTGGATTTTAAAAGGATTTTTATTAAATTCCTTAAAAATCTACAGCTATGCATCTACCCAAGTCTTATTACAACCACATTTCGTTTGCAGGTACTATTATTGCTGCAATTTCGTTATTTCTGATTATTGTAAGTTTCTTGTTCTCACTTCTGTTTAATGCCGGAAGTTCATACCTGGGATTGTTTTCCTATATTTTACTTCCTGCCATCATGGTATTTGGATTAATCTTGATTCCGATAGGCATGTTTATTAATTCGAGAAGAGCCCGTAAATCAAGTGAAACACTTGAGATGAAATGGATGGTTATCGACTTTAACGATCCCCGTTATCGAAATGCGGCTTCTATTTTTATTATTGGTACAGTTGTGTTGATTCTCCTATCTGCAGTTGGAAGTTATGAAGCATATCATTATACCGAATCGGTAGAGTTCTGTGGTAAAGTTTGTCACAAGGTGATGCAACCCGAATACGTTACATATATGAATTCATCTCATGCAAAAGTGGCTTGTGTCGAATGTCACGTTGGTCAGGGTGCTGACTGGTATGTAAAATCTAAATTATCGGGATTATATCAGGTCTATGCAGTTCTGACCAATAGTTATCCTACGCCCATTCCTACGCCTATTTCCAGCTTACGACCAGCTAAAGAAACCTGCGAGGAATGTCACTGGCCACAAAAATTCTATACCCCTCGTTTGAATATGGAAAAACATTACCTTTCAGATAGTTTGAATACAGAATGGATTATCCAGCTACAAATGAAAACCAATAGTCCGCACAGTTCAAGCAATCTGGCTGAAGGGATTCACTGGCATATCAACCCTGATGTTAAAATTGAATATATTGCAGCTGATGAAGCACGAGAAAGTATACCATGGGTTCGGTATATAAATCTTAAAACCGGAGACACTACCTTATACGAAGATAGCTGGAGCCCAATGGATCAGGAAGACATCAAAACAGCAGTAACCCGTACGATGGATTGCATGGATTGTCACAACCGTCCGTCACATAACTATCAGCTCCCATCAGAATTTGTTGATCTGGCCATTTCATCGGGTGAAGTACCAAAACTACCGAAAATTAAATATATTGCGATGGAGATTTTGAAAGATCCGTATCCCACAACCGATACTGCTCTGATGGTAATTAATGAAACCATACGACAGTTTTACGCTGATAATTATCCTGATTCGGATCCTCAATTGATTGATAAAGCTGTTACAGGTATCACCAACGGTTACCTCAATAATATTTTCCCTGAAATGGGAGCCAACTGGGATGTTTACCCCGATCATATTGGTCACCTTGAATTTAACGGATGTTTCAGATGTCACAACGATACTCACGAAAGCATCAGTGGCAAAAGAATTACCAAAGACTGTAATGCTTGTCATACTATTTTAGCTCAAGGTACGAATGATAATCTGGAGACTGCCACTATAAACGAATCACTGGATTTTTATCATCCTGTTGACATTGGAACCGACTGGAAGGATTATTTGTGCATCGATTGTCACAGATATTTGTATCCTTAACAGGTTATCCTTTCTCATCATAAGTAAACTATTATATTTGAGGTAAAATTGATGAGAATGGATAAAACAAAGATACTTTTTGTATGCCTTGGTAACATTTGCCGCAGCCCAAGTGCTGAAGCCGTTATGAAGGCATTGGTTGAAAAAAAAGGATTAGCTTCTAAATATGAGATTGATTCTGCCGGAACAGCAGGCTATCATTCGGGCGAACCGGCTGACAGACGTATGCAACGCCATGCGATCAATCGTGATTACAATTTAACCAGCATAAGCCGTAAGGTAAATGCAAAGGTTGATTTCGATCATTTTGATTACATTATTGGTATGGATGATCAGAATGTAGAAGATCTTGAATACATGGCTTCTAACGATGAGCAAAGATCCAGAATTAGTAAAATGACGGATTATTGTAAATCTTTTAATCATACATCGGTACCTGATCCTTATTACGGTGGCGCCGATGGATTTGAACTGGTACTGGATCTTTTGGAGGATGCTTGTGAGGGTTTAATAGAACATATCGAGAATGAATGATATCATTCGAAGGATAGAAGATATATTAGATACAACCATTATTCATCATCAGTTGGTGGGTGGTGGTTGTATTGCTAAAACACAGGTTATAAAAACAGAAGGGGGTGATCAATTCTTTCTGAAGTCGGGCTTTTCTAATACCATGTTTCGCAACGAGGCAAATGGGCTCAGGGAACTATCCAAAGCCAATTGCATAAGAATACCCAAAGTGATTGCTGTTGATGAAGATTTTCTTTTACTGGAAAACATCGAAACAGGAATAAGAAGTGGAAATTTCTTTACTGAATTTGGGCAGGCATTTGCTCATTTGCACCAATACACATCATCCGGTTTCGGTTTTTATGAAGATAACTACATTGGTGCAACACCTCAAGTGAATCTCTCATCATTAACAGAGTCTAATAACTGGCCTGAGTTTTATTTTAATAAAAGATTAAAATTCCAGTTTCTTCTGGCCGAAAAAAATGGTTTCAGCGATGCCGGATTCAGGCGTTTATTTAGTGGAATAGAAAGGCAGATTTATCAGATTTTAGACGGAAGCGAAGAACCACCAACACTATTACATGGTGATTTATGGGGTGGAAACTATATAGTGGATAATCAAAACAAGGCCGTACTCATCGATCCGGCTGTTTATTATGGCCATCGCGAAGCCGACCTTGCTATGACTAAATTATTTGGTGGTTTTGGACCACAGTTTTATCAGAGCTATCAACAAACCTTTCCTTTAAAAGAAGGATATGAATACAGGCAGAATATTTATTTGCTGTACCATGTGCTCAACCATCTAAACTTGTTTGGAAGTTCATACAAATCACA
This sequence comes from Carboxylicivirga caseinilyticus, assembly GCF_050589785.1. Classification (NCBI taxonomy): domain Bacteria; kingdom Pseudomonadati; phylum Bacteroidota; class Bacteroidia; order Marinilabiliales; family Marinilabiliaceae; genus Carboxylicivirga; species Carboxylicivirga caseinilyticus. The sequence goes on from NZ_JBNGOX010000008.1 coordinate 52,121, forward strand.
ATCCGAACAATTGATGAGATATTATCAGTAACACTATATGAATCCCCTGGAACGAGCCAGGCAATACAATAAATTCACAATATCATGATCCGACATTGTCATGGCATTGATCTTTAAATCGAAGAAATCTATATCAGGACGACCATTTTCGAAATAATCTCTGAAGTTTGCTCTTCGTTTATCCTGTTCTACGCATTCTTTCTTAGCATCACTCAAACTAATATTCTCTTCTTTTGCCACTAGCTCAGCTCTCCATTCCAGTGGTGCTTCCAGCTTAACATGAAACGATTGCTTGATATTTTTAGTGATGGCTTCTGCTGCACGACCAACAATTACCACATTGCCTTCCTCTGCTTCATCGTGCAGGAATTTTGCAATGGTATTCTTAATTTTTGCGTCTCCCGGATAATAAGAACTACTGAAGAACAGTGCCAGGTTTTCAAAAAAGTTTTTCTGACGGTAATCGCTCAAATCCTGAAGAAGTGCAGGTGTCAGTTTAAGCTCGTTGGCCGATCGTTCCAGAATCTCTTTACTGATCATACGCCACTCTTTATTAATTCCTTCCGCACTTAATTCTTTTGTGATCTTTTCAGCAAGTAATTGACCGATCTTCTGACCATGACAACCATATTCGCGCGAAATGGTAATTACTGGTCCTGCCAAACCATGTTTGGTTTCAGGTGCTTTGCGTTGCCCCGAACGCTCTTGCATGTATTTTAGAAACAAATTATCCATAGCGCTGATTTTTGAGGTTTAAACTGTACATAAGTTAGTAAAAACCAACAAAGCAGACAAGAAAAATCAACATGTATTTTTAAGAAACTTAAATTAAAGACAAAATCGTCTGTAATTCAATTGAAATTTACGATTTATCAGAAATGATTGAGGATCAAAAAAGAAGAGAAAGGCTATAAATAAAAAAAAGGACAGATCGAAAAATCTGTCCTTACCCTTAAATCAGTTCGTTAACTAAATCCAAATCTATGAATAAAAATCTACAGTGCAAAGATGCATTATATTATAGTAAAGAAACCTCAAACAAGGTTAATTCGTGTTAAATATTTCAGCTTGAGACAAAAAAAGGACAGATTGAGCAATCTGTCCTACCTTATCAGTTCGTTAACCAAATCCAAAATCTATGAAAAAAAATCTACAATACAAATATCATAATTAATATAGTGAACAAAATGCAAACAAAGTTAATTCATGTTAAGAGTTAGCAGGTGAGAAGTTTTGAGTAAAGAAAAAGGACAGATCGGAAAATCTGTCCTTACCCTTAAATCAGCTAACTAAATCCAATTTTTATGAAAATCCCTACTGCAAATATGCAAATTTTATTTACATACTATCAAATTATCACAGTTAATAATTGTTAAATGATAAATTAAGGTATTTTGTAGCCTTATACTTACAATTTGTAAGTTAATCAATTAGGCTAACTCTGATTGTTGTAAATAAAACTTGCAAAATTCTTTTAATCCACATTTGCCACACTTGGGTTTACGTGCAATACAAACATATCGCCCATGCAGAATAAGCCAGTGATGTGCGATGGGTAACAAATCCTCAGGAAAATATTTCACTAATTGCTTCTCAGTATCAAGGGGTGTTTTCGAATTAGTTGTTAAGCCAATGCGAGCTGCAACGCGAAAAACATGCGTATCAACAGCCATGGCCGGTTTTTCATAAACAACTGAAGCTATTACATTGGCGGTTTTACGTCCAACACCCGGAAGCTTTTGCAATTCATTAATATCATCAGGTACTATGCCATTAAAATCATTAACAAGCATTTGAGCCATGCCAACCAGATGCTTACTCTTATTATTCGGATAACTGCACGAACGAATCAATTCAAAAATTTCTTCAGCGGTTGATACAGCCATATCTTCGGCATTTGGATAGCGCTCGAAGATTGCAGGTGTTAATTGATTAACTCTTTTATCGGTGCATTGTGCCGAAAGAATAACAGCCACCAGCAACTCATAAGGATTTGAATAATGCAGCTCGGTTTCGGCAACCGGCATGTTTTTTTGAAAATATTCGATGGTTCGTTGAAAACGTTCTTTTTTTAGCATCCCATAATCAGATTATAAAAACAACAACAAGCTAACAGCCATTACCGCCATTCCGGCAAACAATCCATAAATTGACAAGTGATGTTCGCCGTATTCGCGTGCAGAAGGTAATAATTCGTCTAAGGAGATGAATACCATTATTCCGGCTACACCGGCGAAAATAATACCAAAAGTTAATGGCCCCATAAATGGCATTAAAACAAGATAACCTATTAACGCACCAATCGGTTCAGATAATCCGGATAAGAAACTTAATCGAAAAGCTTTTCTTCTGCTACCTGTTGCATAATAGATGGGCACCGAAACAGCAATACCTTCGGGGATATTATGAATAGCAATAGCAACCGCAATGGCAATACCTATATTAGGATCCTGCAAGGCTGCCGTAAAAGTAGCCAATCCCTCGGGAAAGTTATGTATACCAATTGCCAAAGCCGTAAACATACCCATTCGCATCAGTTTCTTATCTTTAGTAGGAGGTTTTCCACTCATATCTTCCACTGAATGCAATTCGTGCGGGTTCTCAGCCGAAGGAATAAATTTATCAATGAGTGCTATGAATAATACCCCTCCGAAAAAGGCAATTACCGTATACCATGTACCCAATGTCTCGCCATATGCTTCAATCAATACATCTTTGGCTTTAAAAAAGATTTCAACAAAAGACACATAAATCATTACTCCTGCCGAAAAACCAAGAGAAATGGCCAAAAAACGGGTGTTTGTTCGTTTTGCAAAAAATGCCATTGCACTTCCAATACCGGTACTTAATCCGGCAAAAAGGGTTAATGCAAAGGCAAATAGAATTGAATTAAACTCCATAAATGTGTTTCGGTTAATAATAGTTTATGCAAAGGAATTGCTTTTTTACAACACAACAAAAAGCTATTATAAGATTCTGGTTAATAATATTTAAAATAAATATCAGACAATAAAGTGTTTTTTATATATTAGCATTCATAATAACCTACAATTTAATTTATGAAGGAATTAGTACCTTATGTGAACCTGGAAACGGTTAAAGACAGCAACGGAAAAATTGAGAAATTTGTAGTGCGTACGGTATCGTACCTGCCTAAAGACAGCAAAGTAACCACCAGTGGCGAAGGCCCTATAGCTGATAATATTTTATATCGCCTTTTAACCATCTCTTATGATGGTACCTCAACAGACTTTGATTATTTTGGTGCCGACTTTACCATTAATCGTGAAGATGTGGGGTTGTTGGAAAGAGGAGTAAATGTTAAAGTAAAATCGGTGGACAGTAATTTAAAATCTACTTCTTATGGAGATCCAGAAGGAGAAGGAGGGTTAGTCGTAGAATATGATGACCCTATAGTACCTTAATAACACATTGTATTTAATTAAGTGAAATGAAGACACCCCTTAAATATCTTTTAATATTGTTATGGGGGTGTTTTGTTTTATTTGCTGCCGCTCAAAATAAGATTACCAACAATAAAAAGTACTTCTCAAAGGAGAATATTATTGAATCTATTTCGAAAAGTAAAGAACCAATTGAATCTATTAATGAATGGATAATTCAAGCAAAAGATAATCAATTCGATTCAATCATACCTTACCTGCAGTATCAGAAAGGTCTTATATATTTTAAGAACAAAATGTATTCTGAATCTGATTCAATTTTCACATTTGCAGCTAATAATTTATCCGATTCTATCTTTTTGAATGAAAAAGGTCAATGTTATTTTTATAAGGGGCTAATTGCAAAGCAGACTAATTCAAGTGAGAAGGTATATTCATTCTTTAATCAGGCGGCAGTTATTTATGAAAGCAGTAACTATCTAAAAGGAGTGGTATACTCTTTAATGCAGATCGGAATTTACTTTTCTAAACAAGGTAACTACGATCTTGCTGAAATGAATTTAAATAATGCCGTCACAAAAGCTAGAACTGAATCCGATCAATCATTAATTAATATATCAACATTAAATCTGGGGCATTGTTTGCTATCGCAAAAAAAATATGATAAAGCTTTAGAAATATACAAATTAGTTGATACTATTGACTCAAAACAACTTTCTCAAGCTAGCTATTACAAACTGATAAACAACTTAGCATTAATACATATTAATAAGAAAAACTATAGTGAGGCTGAAAAATTCTTGGTTAAGAGTATTGCAGCAAAAGAACATTTAAATGACACAGTAAGTATTTTCAACTCTAAATTAAATTTACTTAATGTATATACAGAAACAAACCAACTAAACAAAGCTAATGTGTTATTTGAATCTCTAAAACCATATCAAAAAAATCTTAAAGGAAGACAGTTATTAGATTTTCTTTTTAATGCAACATATATATCATTAAAAACTAAAAGTATAAATGATGCTGTTGACTATTTTAATTTATTCGTTAATTTAAAAGATTCTCTCTCAAATATTGCCTTTTCCGACAAACTAATTGAAATGCAAAAAAGCTTTGAGATACAGGAGCGGGATAACAACATTGCTTTATTACAAAAAGAGGATGAATTAAAAGAGGCACGTTTAGATAATCAATTTCTTATTATTATAACAATAGCCGGGGTACTATTATTGGCCCTCACCCTGGGGTATTTTATCAATCGTCAGCGTATTAAATTAAAAAAATCGAAAAACGATTTATTAAATCAACAAAAAGAGATTGAAACAATTAATGGGGAATTAAAACTATCGAACCAGGCCAAAGACCGTATTTTGTCAATCATTGGTCATGACCTGCGTGGCCCCATCGGAGGTTTAAAAGAGCTGATAGAATTGTATATGGAGATGCCGGGCTACGAAGAAGAAGACTTTAGAAACTTACTAAAAGCAGCACGCGAAGCTTCTACCGGCTCATATCACTTGCTCGAGAATCTGCTTACCTGGGCCAACTCGCAACGTGGTGAAATTGATTTTCAACCGGTAACGGCTCCGTTATTACCACTCATCAAACACAGTATTGATTTATTAGACAGTTCGATCAATACCCGAAATGTAAGCTTCCGTTACGAGATACCATCTACTATAAAACTAACTGCTGATTTAAATATGTTGCGTACGATTATTCGTAACTTGGTATCCAATGCCGTTAAATACTCACCACCCGAGAGTTGCATTACCATTTCGGCCAGGCAAGACAATGCCGAAACATTTATTTGCATTGCCGATGAAGGCTATGGAATGAGTGCCGAACAATCGGCTGTTCTTTTTGAAAAGAAAGAGACATTTTATATCGAAGCCGGTTATAATGCAAAAGGTACAGGTTTGGGTTTAATACTTTGTAAGGAATTTGTTGAGCAGCACAACGGTCATATCTGGGCCGATTCTCAACCTAATATTGGCACTAAAGTTTGCTTTACTATTCCGGTTAACTTATCAGCAAAGGTTGTTAAAACAGAATCGTTAGTTGAAGCTGTTAAAACCAATTAATCTTATCATTCAATTATTGATAAAATGTATTTATGGTTAACAATTTTGTTATCTTAGAACCCTTATTTTATATTTTTAAACCTCTTAAAACATTACAATGAGTACACTACATACTCATAAAATGTTAAGAATGAATTATAAAAAAACAAGAATCACTCTTGTTTATATAATTAGTTTACTTATCGCATTAATGATAAGTGAAAAATCTTTTGCTCAAAATGAACTAACAGATGTTTATGACCCATTAAAAGATTTCGCTTCTAACAAAACGGCTATCTACGATGAGTTAAAAAAACAGGATTTAAACGTTGAGCAATTATTGGAGCAAATAAAAAAGCTTAACACTGTTAGCCAGCCACATTACCAGCTACAGCTATGCAAAATATTAATTCAGAGCAGAAAATACGATTCAGTGCCTCAATTATTGGATAATTGTATACAAAGATTCGAGCAAAGTAAAAATACCGAAGCTATTGGAGACTGTTATTTCTACAAAGGCAAGATAGGTGGATTTAGTAGCAATGCTGAAGAAGTCATTACAAATTATGAAAAATCATATCTGTGTTATATTGATGTCGGCAATATGAGTAATGCTTTTTTGTGTCAGATGTCAATGGGTAACTATTTCTCTCAAAATGGAAATGATATTTATGCCGCTAAATATTACAATAATGCAAATAAAATTGTAGAGAGCCATGATATAAAAACATCATACAAAGAGAGCCTGATGTTGAATATGGGGAATCACTATTTTAAGACCAATGATTATGATAGTGCATTGTTATTTTACAACAAAGTAGAAGCATCGAGACAAATTGAAGGAAACATTGATAAATTGTCGAGAATAAAAAATAATATTGGCGTAGCATATTTGCAACTTGGCGATTTAAACATGGCTGAGAAAAAATTATCAGAGGCGCTAAAAATAAGAGAAGCCGGTAATGACTCGCTTCTGATTGCATCAACACTTGTGAATCTGTTCAAACTTACACTGGATAAGAAAGATGTTGACAAAGCAATCGGGATAGAAAAACGCTTAAGCAACATTATTGAGAACATAGAAAATATCCAAACAGACAAATTGGTTGCCTTTAGCTACAATAAATTAAAGCTGTACCATCTTACTAAGCAATCAGAACTGGCTGACAAGGAACTGATAAAATACGCTCACCTGAATGATTCTTTAACCCAGGCTGCCTTTGCTGATAAACTGGTTGAATTACACAAAAGCTTTGAGATACAAGAAAAAGACAAAGACATTGCATTGTTGCAGAAAGAAGAAGCACTAAACAAAGCTACTTTAAAATTGCAATGGCTAATGATATCATTTATTACAGCACTTGTGTTTGCCTTATTAATATTGGGTTTCTTTATTAATCGACAGCGCTTACGTCTTAAGAAATCAGAAGAGAATCTGCAAAAACAACAGCTGGAAATTGAGCAGATAAATAACGAACTGAAAATCTCCAATCAGGCTAAAGATCGTATTTTATCAATCATTGGTCATGACCTGCGTGGCCCTATTGGTGGTTTAAAAGAGTTGATTGAATTGTATTTGGAATTACCTGACTTTGATGAAAAAGACATACGTAATTTATTAAAGGCAGCTCGTGAAGCATCAACAGGTTCGTACCTGTTATTAGAAAATCTGTTGACCTGGGCAAACTCACAACGTGGTCAAATAGAATTTAAACCATCAGATATTCCTTTTCTTCCATTGGTAAAACAAAGTGTTCAACTGTTGAATGCAAAGCATGTATCATTCCGCTATGAGATTCCTCCGGCACTAATGATTAATGCTGATTCAAACATGTTAAGAACTATTATACGAAATCTGGTTTCAAATGCTATAAAATACTCTCCTGCAAATGGTCGTATAACCATATCAGCCAATCAAGATGAAGTTGAAACCAGTATTTTTGTTGCAGATGAGGGCATTGGTATGTCGGCCGAGCAGACATCTGCCTTATTTGAGAAAAAAGAAACCTTTTTTATTGAAGCAGGATCGAAAGCTAAGGGAACTGGTCTTGGATTAATACTTTGTAAGGAGTTTGTTGAAAGACACAATGGCCGAATCTGGGTTGATTCCATGCATTCCGAAGGTACAAAAGTTGGGTTTACAATTCCCAATGATTTTACAGCGACTAAATCTGTCCCGGAGATAAGTAAACATTCCAAAGTATTAAGTTAATTTTAAAAACAAGTTAATTACTTCGGATTAGAGCCTCGACAAACAATAAAATTTAACATCTACCTCCTTGAAATTAATTTAAAAATCGATAAATTTATCGTGAACTAGAGCACCCTTTATTCAGCTAGCGTATTGTTGAACCTAAATGTTTGAGCCATGAATACAATTTCAGCTTCTTCTATTCAAAACATTGTACGTCTGCTCGACAACGGCTATATGGTTTACCTTCACAAACCTACTGGTAAGGTTACGGCCATTCCCGAATTTGACGGCTTTGCTGATTTTGAAGACAGTACAAACTGGGAAGTCGACAATATCGACAGAAATCCGGAGGAATACATTCATGTTCAGGGAATGAACTCGCGAGAGATGTATAACTTAATGATGGATTTTGCCCAGGAGCAGGATGAATTGCAGGTTACAAAGAAACTGGTGGATGCATTGCGTAAATCTGATGGTATTGGTCATTTTAACGATGCTATTAAACAAATGCCTGATGTGAGATTTGAATGGCTCGAATTCCGTGATGAACGATTACAGCGTTTTATCAAAAATAAACTGATGCGCAAGAAGCAGTTTAATTAATCTATTTCGAAACATATCATCAGCATAGCATTTACAAACTGTGCCAATACAGTCGTCCTTTCAGGACTCAACCTACACTCATTTTACACATAGCACTTACGTACTATGCTGGCAAAGACGTCCCTTCGGAACTACTCGTTCTTAAAATCATAGAACATAGCATTTGCATACTATACTAATACAGATGTCCCTACGGGACTGCCATAACTTCCTAATCACAAAATGAAAGGCGGAGCCCTGACTGTAACAACACAGTACGTGAGTGCTGTGAGAACCAAGAAGGTAAGTTGAGCCCCGGAGGGGTGACTGTAGTATTAAAGGTGATAAGATTGAAAAATATGGGTGTGATAAAAAAAGGTTAATGATCTCAATTAACCACTAACCATTTATAATTTATCAGTGACAATTAAGCATTAATCTCAATTCCCACCGGACAATGATCAGATCCCATAATTTCAGGAAGAATAAAAGCATCCTTAATTTCAGGCAAAAATGATTCAGAGGCCAGGAAATAATCGATTCTCCAGCCAATATTCTTACCTCGTGCTCCAGCTCTGTAACTCCACCACGAATATTTATCAGGCTCATTAGGATGCAAATATCGGAAGGTATCAATTAAACCTCCTTGTGTAAAACGATCCATGCCATCAATTTCCTCCTGCATAAAACCAGCAGATTTATTATAATTAGCCTTTGGACGAGCCAAATCAATTTCTTTGTGAGCTACATTAAAATCACCACAACTTAATACAGGTTTCTTTTCTTCCAGCTTCTTTAGGTAATCGAAAAAAGCCTTGTCCCAGTCTTGTCTGTAATCCAGACGCTTTAACTCACTACCAGAATTTGGCACATATACATTAACCAGGTAAAACTTATCGTATTCCACTGTGAGAACGCGACCTTCGTTATCGTGCTCTTCAATACCAATACCCTTTGTTACACTAATGGGTTCTTGTTTCGATATGACGGCAGTACCCGAATATCCTTTCTTTTCAGCTGAATTAGAATAAATATGGTATCCAAACATCGATTTTAACACCTCGGCTACCTGATCATCCTGTGCCTTCGTCTCTTGTAAACAAAGTATATCGGGACCCATTTGATCAAATGACTCAAAAAAATCTTTTTTAGCAACGGCACGTAATCCGTTGACATTCCATGATATTAACTTCACTATTATTTCGTTTTATTTATTTCAAACTAATTGATATAAATACAGATTTTATATCCTCAATGTTCAATTAACCCCGTAAACTCAAATCCTTGAGATAACCTTTATTTAATAATAGAACGTCTTTACCGTCAAGTTTCAGAATTTCTTCTTTCTCCAGTGTCTTCAAAATTTTAACAGCACTCTCGGTAGTGATACCTGCAAAATCAGCGATATGCTTTCTTGTCATCAAAGTAAAGATTTCCGGGTAATGCTTTTTAAATCCATCAATGTAAAGCAATGATTCTGCCATGCGTCCCATCATTTGTTTATATAAAACAGATCGAAGCGTATCAAATAAACTAATGTTTTGCTCTGTATAACGACTTATTAAACCATGTCCGAATATTCCGTTTTTACCTATGATTTCATTAATAGCCTGTTTTTCTACCAGTAAAACATGGCAATCGCTGATTGCAACCGACGAATAGTTGAATGTATTTTTAGAGAAAACAGATGATAAGCCTACAAATTCTCCCGGTTGAATAATTCGAAGATTAAAACTTTTATTTACATCTCCTTCTACATACTGAATGGCTAGTCCTCGTGCAACAAATAATACATATGAAGCAAAGGTTCCTTGTTTTGTAAGGTTATCACCCTTTCGAAACTGTACCTGTGTTCTGCTTGTTCTTATAATTTCTACTTCATTATCATCTAAAGCCTGAAAACAAGGGGCCTGTATATCGCAAATGTAGTCGGTGTCTTTTTCAGTAATCGTTTTCATCATACACAAAAATAGAATCTATTTTATGAAATGAACCGATGAACAACTGAAAAGTTGTGCAAGGTCAATTTAAATACGGATCAAGGTCAATGCATTTTTTCAGGTTCTTTTTTGGATAGGATATAGTTTTGTCACAAGAAAATTTGAATATAAAAACATAAAATAAAGTCTATATGGAAAAGATTGTAATTATTGGAGGAGTTGCTGCCGGAGCTACGGCCGCCGCAAAGGCAAGAAGATTATCACCTGATGCTCAAATCACCATGTTGGAAGCAGGTCCGGATGTTTCTTTTGCCAATTGCGGCTTACCTTATTATATAGCAGGTGATATTGAAAATCGCTCAAGCTTAATTTTACAAAGTCCCGATAGTTTTAAAGAACAATACGATGTTGATGTATATATTCATACGCTTGTAACATCAATAGATAAAGACGGTCATATTGTAAATACAATGGATACTCGTGATGGATCTAAGAAACAATATGAATATACAAAACTGATCCTTGCTCAGGGGGGGCGTCCTATTCAACCTGATTTGCCGGGAGCAGATTATGACCATGTATTCAGCTTATGGACGCTGGAAGATATGGACAAGATTGATAATCATTTGAAACATGAAGATCCCAAAACTGCTGTTGTTGTAGGTGGTGGATTTATTGGTTTGGAAATGGTTGAGGCCTTGGTTAAGCGTGGATTGAAAGTGCATGTTGTTGAGAAGATGCCTCATGTTATGTCGCTGATGGATGCCGAAACTGCCGGATTTATCACACGCGAATTGCATTCTTATGGAGTAGGAGTTCATACTGAAACAGGAGTTGTTAAGATCAATGCTAACTCGGTAGAATTGGATAACGGCAAGAAGCTGGATGCTGATATGGTTCTGTTGTCAATTGGAGTACGTCCAACATTACAACTGGCTATTGATGCAGGATTAGCAATTGGTGAAGCTGGTGGGCTATTGGTTAATGAGTACCTGCAAACATCAGATAAAGATATTTATGCTGCCGGTGATATGGTGGAGATCGAACATCGTGTAAGCGGTAAGAAGGTTCGAATTCCGTTGGCCGGACCAGCAAACCGTCAGGGACGTATTGCTGCAGAAAATGCACTTGGAGGAAAACATGCTTATCAGGGTGCAATCGGAACATCGGTTGTGAGAGTTTTTGAAGCTGTTGCCGGAATCACAGGAATGTCATTGAAACAAGCTAAGGCTGCTGGCATTGATGCTGATGCAGTAGTAGTTCATAAAGAGCATCATACTTCCTATTATCCTGGTGCTGAAACTGTTTCGGTTATGGTTATTTACGATCGCCAGACTGGTGTTGTTATCGGTGGACAAACAGCAGGTTACAAAGGAGCTGATAAGCGTTTGGATGTATTGGCAACAGCTGCAGCAGCAAAAATAAAAGTTAGCGAAATAGCTGATATGGACTTTGCATATTCACCTCCGATTGGAACAGCCAATGATGCCATGAATATGGCAGCCTATACAGCTGAGAATAAAATGTCGGGATTCAGTCCAAGCTTATTGGTTTCGGAATTGGATGAGTTTATTGAAGGTAAACGTTTGATTGTTTTAGATGTACGTGATGTATTCGCATTCCAGAAGAGTAATTTAAAAGGAGCACACCACCTTCCATTGGAGATGTTATCTCAAAATATACATGCTATTCCAAAAGAAGTGCCAATCGTGGTTTATGATGAAACCGGTAAAAAAGGTCATCAAGCCTTACGTACTTTAAAAAATGCTGGATTCGAAGAAGTTTACAATATTTCGGGAGGTCATACTTCTTTGCAACGTCATGCAGTAGCTGTAGGTTTTAAAAACTTCCATGTTGAATTATTACCTATTGAGAAGAAGAATATTCATCAAAAAGAAGAATCAACCGAAGTTGAAAGTAACAAGAATGTAAGTCAGGATGAATTAGCTCGTTTGGTAGTGGATGTTCGTACACCGGGTGAGTTCAGGTCTGGAGCATTCCCTGATGCAGTAAATATTCCTTTGGATGATATCATGTCGGGTAAAGGTGATTTAGGAGATAATACAGACAGAGAAATCATTGTTTATTGTGCTTCTGGTGCGCGATCGGCTTATGCGCAACAGGTGTTGAAGCAGCGAGGATATACCAATGTGAAAAACGGTGGAGGTATAGCTGCAATGATGTCACGCATGTAAAATTGATTTAATCTGCTTTAGTAAATCTGGCCACTGGTTCTTTACAAGACTGGTGGCCATTTTTTTATCCTTTTTATATTATGCTTGCAAAGCTGCATCAATAATTATACATTCGAAAGCAAGCTTATTAGCCTATGTTATTGACCGAATCTATAAAAGCCAACTTTCCTGTTTTTGCTGAAGATGATTTACTCAGCGAAATGGAAAAATACTGTGTTGTCAAAAATCTTGAAGTTGGAAAAAGCCTGATTGACATAGGAGAGGAGGTTGTTTCTGTTCCATTAATTATGAAGGGAACAGTTAAAGTAGTCAGGGAAGATGCTGACGGTAATGAGCTGCTTTTGTATTATTTGAATCAGGGTGATACCTGTGCTTCTCTTCTTACTTGTTGTATGAATAAAACACTTAGTGAAGTAAAGGTAACAGTATTGGAGGATGTCAGTGTTTTAATGGTACCCATTCGTATTATGGATGAATGGATGAGAAAGTATACTACCTGGCGTAATTTTGTTATGTTGTCGTATCGCGAAAGGATGGAACAATTGCTGGTAACAATTGACAGCATTGCCTTTAAAAAGATGGATGAACGACTATTATTGTATCTGCAACAACGGTCTTCTGAGTTAAATACCAATATTCTTTGTGGAACACATCAGGAAATTGCTGATGATTTGCATACTTCACGTGAGGTGATATCGCGATTATTGAAACAACTGGAAAGAATGGGGCGAATCAATCTGTCAAGAAATAAAATTGAAATTATTTCTCTTGTGTGATCAGAAGCACAAATTAAGTGTTTTTACCTTCTTACTTTTATAAAGCCAATGAAACTTACAACGATCAGTAAGTAGTAGAATATGCCTGAGTTTTAACTCGGTCTTTTTCAGTAGACATAACGCGGATTAGGTAACTGATCCGCGTTAATCTTTTTCATCGATAAGTTCCATACTCAATGATCCGCCTAAATCTGATTCTTTCTTTTCACAGAGCCATATGCTTCGGGCAAATTTTGCTTTCCCACTTTTCTTAACTGTACAATAATCCGAAACGATTAGTCCTGCATTGGTAATAATTTCCCTAATATCAGTAATGGATACAATAATAATTCGATCGGCTATTTTAGTTGTTGACTCAATAATATGCTGAGTTGTATCATCACCAGGATTGCTAAAAATATTGTATGGTAAGTCAATAATGGCGGCATCATAGAGGTTAGCAATGTCTTTTATATCGGAGCGGTAAACATTAGCAGTGTAGTTAAAATGCGAAAGGTTAGTGCGGGCCTGTCTGCAAACCTTCCAGTTAATATCACATCCTTCAATAGTATTTCCTGCAAAACAGGCTTCTAGCATTATTGTGCCAACTCCACAACAAGCATCCAGTATCTTTCTTTTAGTATTGGTTTGGGCAGCAATGTTTACAAGAGCTTTGGCAATGTTGATATTAATAGAATTACTGTAAGAAAATGGTTTTTGTTTGTGTTTTTGCCATTCAAGGTTATTCTTTATTAAAGTGCCAAAATACCAAACACCCTTGTAATAACATAAAGCATAGGTTATTGCAGGTTTATAATACTCTGGGGTGCCATCGATAGAATAGCCAATATCTTTTAATTTCTCAAGCCTTTTGGAATACTCAGTTGTATCACCATCCAAAACTATGTATTCAACTTTAAAGTTATCGACGCAAATTTTCTCGTTTTTAATTTTTTCAATGAGAGTTGAATAATCTTCTGCTTGTAAAAGTATATCCATTCTTTTTTGAATAAATGCGCTGATGGATGGTTCAATTTTTTTATCTGATAAAAGGAGTTTATTCTTTTCTTTTTGATTAAAAATATATTTCGATTCGAGTTTGCATAAGTCACTTTCAGTATTGTCGTATATAAAAAAGTATAGATAGTTTTTAATCATTTTCTGTATTTAATATCCTCTAATCAGAATTGATTTGCAATAATACAAATATTTGTTGATGAGCTGGATGTTCTATTTATGGATCTTGCAGAGAAAACCAATCATGGAAAATGGCTTTGACAGAAATAGTGCATCTCTGAAACTTTATAAAATCATATATTATGGATCGATCCATAGCACAAAAAAAGCCCGCAAGAAAAAATGCGGGCTAAGTATAATGCTATTTTTAAATCTTATGTTCCAATCACTGAAGGTCCTTGTTCAAATACAATATCAACAGGAATGCCTGCTTGTTCAATTCTATCAAGATCTTTTTGTAATTGAGGACGGATGGTGCCCATTTCGGCCAAAGTTTGCAGGGATTTTTGATAATCACCATCTCCCTGAATGGTTAAAATATCTGCTGAAAGACTGTTCATAGCTTCTGTCATTTTTTCGAAATCAACAGTGTAAAATCCTGTTACTTCATTATAGCTGAATGCTCCTTTTTCTTTGAAATAGTTGAAACGCATCATGTTGGCTTTCCCATGAGCACTGGCAGCTCCAAAACGCACTGAACGGAAGATACCAGCCATAAAAGTGACGTAATTATCCATTAAATCTGTTTCAGGTAACTCACCCATTTTTACCAGTTCGCTTACCATAAACAATCCAAGAATATCAGCTTTAGCTTCCTCCATAGATGAATAAGTTTCTTTTAGTGCTTCGCGTACACCACCTTTACCATTGATCGTTTCTTTAATTCCCAATCCATGAGCAACTTCATGGAACATTGTATTCTCAAAAAATGCATTGAATTTAACATGTTCCTGCTGAGATGGATCAATTACTACTTTACTGATTGGAATCAAAATCTTTTCAAACTTAGCCTGCATCGAGTTCTTCAATTGAAGCTTGCGGCTTCCTTTAGTAACATGTACCTCCGGATCGTTAGGAAGGTTAATGGCAATGGTTTTACTTCCTGCATTACAATCACCGGCGTAAAATAATGCATCGTAAGCTCCCAAGTCGCTGTCACTACCCGGACTTTCCTGTTTGTATGCTTCATCAACTGGAAGTGATTTTTGTAAATCGGGAAGAAGAGCTGCAAAACGGGTTAATTTATCCGACCATTCTTTGTCTTTAATCAGGATATAAGCTTCAAAAGCAGCTTTGTATCCATACAACGCATCTTCGTAGTTCTCGATTGGACCCACCACAAAATCAATTGTGTTGGTTTTCATGTCCATCCATGCCATGTCACTGGCCTGATACTCATTGGTAAGAAGCGCTTCTGATCGTAACTCAAGGTATTTCTTTAAGCCTTCATCTTCAGCTAAATCAGCGGCTTTCAGTAATAATTCAGACACTTTGGTTAGTTCTTCTTTATAGGCTTCGCTATAAGGAATAACTTCCAGGTTACCTTTGTCATTGCGTTTTATGACAGTATACAAATCATCTTTCTTATCAGCTTCCAAAGCTTCAAACTCTTCTTTGGTCATATCTTTGGGATAGAAACAGGCACCAGCTGGTTTTGTGCCAATATCAGCTACAAAAGGTTTATTATCATCCAGTCTTTCCCACGGACCGTAATTTATCTTCAAAAATTTCTTTAAGGTTTCATCCTGAGTGTTGCTTAATAACTCATTTTTATCGCCCCAGGCTTGTTTCCAGAATAAATCATCCATAATTTGAGCAGCCTCAAATAATAAGGGAAGCATTTGCTTTTCTTTTTCAGTAAGCTGGTTTAAATCAGTTGTTAATTGAAAAGGGATAAAATTATCAACCTTTCTTTGTAATTCCGGATCAGATGAAACGTACATTTTTGATGGTTTTTGATTATATGCACTTAGCATCAATAATGCCAATAATGGTAATAAAAGTTTATTCATGATTGAATACTTTTTTAGGTGTTGTGTTATTCTTCAGTCTCTTTTAAAAGAATATATTTTCTATTCGAAATTACATAAACACGAAATGGTATACAAACATGTATACCATTTTACTTTGTTGTTGCTACCTTAAAAACTGTAGGTTTGAATTATTGATTGGTAGATGCTTTACTTTGCAATAACTCTTCTAATCGTTCAATCTGATTTTGCTTATTCACTTCTCTCAGGTTACGTGCTGTTTCGGTGAAGTATTGATGTTTTGTGATGAAGTCAAGTTGCAGCTGATTCCATTCATCAATAGTACCTATCATATCCCTTTCTTTTAATTCCCTGTACAACGTGTTAGAAACAGGAATAAAATCGCTTCTTCCAAGGTAATCGAGGTCTGAATCACAGATAACCTGTTCCATCAGATTTTTGGGTTCTGGCGGAAATTTGGTTGACATTATCAGGTTACATACTTTATCAATCAAATCTTCGGGGTAGTTGTAACTGCCTAGTATCTCGCGGGCAATATAGGTGCCGTGTAATTCATGTTCTTTGTAATCGCGGGTATGTCCCGAATCATGAAAAAGTCCGGCTAATTTTAAAATTAGTATTTCTTCTTCACTTAGGTTTTCGGCCCACCCAATTAGCTCAACTTCAGTAATTACGTCGATTGTATGTTTTATATTATGGTAGTACAGGTTTGTTGGTAGTTTCTGTTCCATCAGATCAAGTACCTCTTCCTGCAAATCCATAAACTGAATTAATCCATATTTTGTATTATACTTTCGGTTCGGAATAATACCTTTTCCATTCACTGAAAGTTCAGGCAATATTCCGCCAACTAAGAACATATCCAACAGTCCCTTGTACTTTGCTGGTATTTGTCCGCTTTTATTTAGTGTAAAGAATTCTTTTACCAGCTCATAAGTCATATTCGAAATATTGATACAGCCTGTTGGACAAGCCATTCCAACTCTGGAAGTGAAGTTTACATTTTCTCCGGTGAGATTATAAGGTAGTTTCTTTCTTCCTGTTGGTTCTCCTAAAACAGGACCTGTATGTATTCCGATGCTTATATTCCAGAATGGGCGATGAACACCTTCAACGCGACAATCAAGAATAACTTTTCGCATTTCAAGTGCCGTATTAATAACATCTATGGGGTTTGTATGGTTTTCTTCCAAAACACCACCTGCGTAAAGGAATGTGTCGCCAATGGTTTTAACCTTTAGCACTCCATATTTGTGGGCAATCTCATCAAACTTAAGGTATACTTCGTCAAGAGCATCAACTAATTCCTGTGCACGAGGATGACCGTTTAGTTTTTTAAATCCCTTAACTGTTGCATAAAGAATTGATACCATTTTGAAACGCTTCACTTTGCGGCGTCGTGTACTCTTCAATTCCTGCTCAATATCTTTTTGTGAATATTTAGCTAAAAGATTATGATATTTTTCGTTTTGATGTTGCAGATCCTCATACCATCCCATCCAGCCTTTCAACTGTTCATTCAGTTCCTTATTTCGGTTGGCAAGTTTTGTTATTCTTTCTATGTAACTATCAATGCTTTCCATATTATTAATGAGGATTTTGTGGGGGAGTTTAAAAATATCTTTCCGGTGCTACATTAATTAATTTACGATGTTTTTATAAAAAATTCATGCTTTGGTTTAATGGTTACGTTGATAAATTGAAAATGTTATTCTAATTTAGATTTAATCTGAGAATGCCATTAAAAATTTGATCAATGAAAAAATTTCTACCACTAATAATTATATCGGTTTTTGTAATAAGTAATGGGGTTCGTGCACAAGAACTAAACAGAATTTGGTCTTCCGAAGCCATATTAGACGTACCTGAATCAGTCTTGTATTCACCTGTTCATCAATGTCTTTTTGTATCCAATGTTTCTGGTAAACCTTCAGAAAAGGATGGTCAGGGAATGGTTTCGGTTTTGGATGTTGATGGAAATATTAAGGAGCTTAACTGGGTTAGTGGGTTAAGCGCTCCCAAGGGCATGGCGGCTGATTCAACGTATTTATATGTTTCTGATATTAACGAATTGGTGATTATTGATATTCGTTTAAAACAGATACATGATCGAATTAAAAAAGAGGATGCAAAATTTTTAAATGATGTTGCTATCAATAGTCATGGTGATGTTTTTGTATCTGATATGACAGCTAATAGAATATTAAAACTCAAAGACGGAATATTGAAAGTTTGGTTGGAAGGTCCAATGCTAAATAGTGTTAACGGGTTATTTTGCGAAGGTGATGATATAATTGTTGGTACAGCAAGTCAAATTCTTAAGGTTAGCATGGTCGATCAGTCATTTGAAGTTTTGTTTGATGAGACAACTGCTGTTGATGGTATTGAGTCTGATGGGAATGGTGGATATTACTTTTCATCATGGAAAGGATTATTATATCATGCTATACCGGGTGAAGTGCCTGTTTTATTAATGGATACATCGGAAGATGAGATTAATTGTGCTGATATTGGCTACGATCCAACTACAAAAATCATCTTTATTCCCACTTTTTTCGATAACAGGGTAGTTGCTTATCGTTGGGGAAAGTTATAACGTTTTACCTAAAAGTTTTAATACTCTATCTGTCCTTTGATTAATAGGTTCGAAAGCATCTACCCAATGAATGATTGCTCCTTTTCGTTCCATTCCCCTGTACCATGTCATTTGGCGCTTGGCAAATTGATGTATGGCAACATTTAATTTATCAAACATCTCCTGAAAGGTTAATTCACCAATAATGTGGAGTGTAAGGTATTTATATTCGAGGCCATAATATATCAGGTCCTGCGGATCAATTCCATTGTCAATTAACTGACGCACTTCATCAAGCATACCTTCATCAAGTCTTTTCTTTAAGCGATCAGTAATCTTTTTTCTTCTGGCATTTCTGTCAATATTAACACCGATAATAAGAGGATTAACTTCCGGAAGATCCAGTTCAATTTCAGGATGGTCCTGATAATAGGTTTCAATTTCAATTGCCCTGATGGCTCTTGCTACTGCCTCTAAATCTGTTTGATTATGTAACGATTTAAACGACTGCAGTATTTCTGTTAATTCTTCAATTGTTTTTCCTTTGAGTTGTATTCGTAAGGCATCATTGTTAGGCACATTAATCAGCTTATATTTATTAAGAACTGATTCGATATACATGCCTGTACCACCGCACATAATAGGGAAGTGGTTGTTCTGCTGTACTTTTTCAAATGCTTTGAAAAAATCAGCCTGGTATTCAAAAACATTGTATTTGTAGCCAGCATCAACAATATCAATTAAGTGATAAGGGATGGATACGCCATCAATGGTATAATCTTCAAGGTCTTTACCGGTTCCCAAATCCATACCTTTATATACCTGGCGGGAATCGGCGCTGATGATTTCTCCATCAAGTGTTTTTGCAAGATGTGTGGCAAAAGTGGTCTTGCCGGATGCAGTTGGACCTAAAATTACTAAAAGATTGTATGGTGTATTGTTTGCAGACATATGAATGTTTTAACATCGTAAAACTACGTTATTTTTAAGGTAAATAAAACCCGGTGATTCTTCAAAAAGACTGAAATATGTATTTGCGCATTAGTCTTAGTTCCTTTTAGTATTCAAATGCTATTTCAAAATTTTGTTACTTTTGTCATTGAAGTCAACCAGTAGACTAAAAAAGAAATCAATCACAATTGAGGTCATATGTACAAGAATCTTTTTAATAGAGTTAAGGATCTGCTTTTTAAGCCAGCAAAAGCTTGGGAAGGTATTGTGGCCGAACAAAATTCGATTAATGATGTGTTGATGACATTTAGTTTGCCATTAATTGGAGCTTACAGTTTGTCCATATTTTTGGGATATTTATTGGGGCATCAGGAATTGGATTTTACAATAGCCACAAAGTTAGCTGCATTTACTTTTTCGGCTTGCTTTTTGGGTTTGTATCTTGCTTATTTTATTTTAATCAAAGTAATGCCTATTACTGTTTTAAAAGAAGACAAAGGGTTGGCATTTAAGATAATAGCCTATTCCTCATTGCCCATTTATCTTTTAGGAATTATAACGGCATTAATTCCGCAAACAATTTTCTTTTTCTTTTTGGTAATATATGCAGGGTATATTATTTGGGAAGGATTAAAGATATTGAATGTTGAGTCGGAGAATAGAGGGTGGCAAACTGCGGTTTTAACTATAATGGTTCTGGTTTTGCCTTATGTGTTGCACAAGCTGTTAATATACCTTAGTAGGTTTGCTTTATGAGTCAATCATCAAATAGAATAAATATACGCAATAAGCGATCAACATTCGATTATGAATTAATTGAACGGTTTTCTGCTGGTATTCAACTTGCTGGTACCGAAATTAAGTCTATTCGTTTAGGAAAAGCCAGTCTGGTGGATTCTTATTGTTATTTCGTTAAAGGAGAACTTTGGTTGAAGGGAATGAGAGTATCGGAATACTTTTATGGGACCTATAATAACCATCAGCCGGAACGTGAAAGAAAGTTACTTCTTAAGAAAAAAGAGTTACAGAAATTAGAGCGTAAAACAAAAGAGTCAGGTTTAACAATTATACCTATTCGTCTTTTTTTGAATGATCGTGGTTTTGCAAAAATCGAGATAGCCCTTGCTAAAGGAAAAAAACAACACGATAAGCGTGAAACGCTGAAACAGAAAGATGCAAGTCGTGAAATGGATCGTGTTCGGAAAAAATACTAGAATTTTTTAATTGCTACGCAACCTTTCATTTTCATATTCATCAGAGATATTAAACCCAATGATGTATATGCGTAAGGATTTTTGCCTTTGTTTATGGTTGTGTTGTTCGTCTGAAAAGTTTAATTTCAATACTCTGTTTCTTTTAACAAATTTTGAAAGTTAATCTTGTTTGTGAGCGAACTGAATAAAATAATTGAGGATTGCCAAAATAATAAGCGAAGGGCTCAGCAACAATTGTACAATATGTTTGCCCCTAAGATGCTGGGTGTTTGTATGCGTTATTGTAAGAGCAGGAGTGAGGCAGAAGATTGCTTGCAAGAGGGATTTATAAAAGTCTTTTCAAAAATACATCTGTTTGGTTTTAAAGGTTCTTTTGAAGGATGGATTCGAAGGATTATTGTAAATACAGTAATCGAATTCTATCGTAAGAAACAACCTGAGATTTTGGTGGACGAATTTCCAATAATTACGGAATATGAAGAGGAAGTTTTTGTTCCTGTTGTCAGTCAGCAAGAATTGTTGGCTATGATTCAGGAATTACCTCCAAAATACCGATTGGTTTTTAATATGTATGCTATTGAAGGGTTTTCTCATCAGGAAATAGCAGAGGAGATGAATATTTCAATCGGAACATCAAAATCAAACCTGTCAAGGGCAAGACAATGGTTGAAGCAAAAAATTGAAGAAAAGGTCAAAGGAAAAAAACAAGGGGTATGCTAGATCTCGGGAATAAAATAGATGAAACCTTCCGAAATGGATTAGGTGGTATGGAGATTGACCCGTCACCTAATGTATGGTCAGGAATAGAGTCAGGGCTTAATTCGGGAGGAAAGAAAAAAGGATTGTTTTTTATATGGAGTGTAGTTGCTGCAGCTTCTATCTTGGCAGCTGTTATGACAACAATCTTTTTGTTTCAGGATAAAAATCCAAACGATTTATCCTCTTCAATGGCTGAATTGCCAAATACCATAATTGAAGAAAATAATTTTGACAATAAAATTAATCCCCAAATTAACAATTACGAGTTGGGTAATACCAATGGAAAATCTGAAGTAAAACAAGATGACAATAAATTAATATTGGCTCTAAAAGGAGATCCTAATAATAAGACTAGCAACACTGTTTTTTCTAGTTCTACTGATGTCATTCTAAATAGAGAAGAGCATTTCAATTATCTTAACAGAAAAGGTATTGAGGGACTTGATAACTATTCAGAAATAAATTCCAGGCAATTAAAATCAGATAAAAAGAACGAATATTTTCCATTGTATGCCTATAATGAAGAGGTAAAGTCAAAAAATGATTATCAACTCTTGGTTGGAGGCGCCATTTCTTCCGCATATAATTATCGGCAAACATCTGGTGCTCCTGTGAGATCGTACGACTCCTACACCGAAAGTGGTGTTAATTCAATGGGTGGAGGTATAAATGTTCGAATCGAAACCAGGAAAAGATGGAGTATTGAAACGGGTGTTGTTTATGCGCAATTAGGGCAAGAAATTAACAGTGCAGTCAATTATCAGTCTGATTTCATGTACAGCGATGCAATGATTAATGCCAGCATGGACATGCCAAAGACCTATAATAACTCGATGGGAAAAATTAAGTTCAATACTAATAATAGTTCTTCCGCTCCTCAATTGAATTACGAAGTGATGGGTTCGATTTATGATATGGCGTTGCTGTCTGAAGGTGATGGAATCAGACAGACATTAGAATATATTGAGATACCATTAATGGCTCGGTATAAATTGATTGAAGGATTTTCCATTTTATCTATTGCTGGTGGTTTAAGTTCGAATATTTTAGTAGGTAATACTGCTTATCTTCTAGATGGTAACAATCGTTTGGAAGTTGGTGAGATGGAGGGTATTAAGCCTGTTTCGTGGAGTAGTTCAGTAGGTTTAGGTTTTGAAGTACCTGTCACTAAAATAGTACGTATAAGTATCGAGCCTCGTTTTAAATATTACATTGAATCAATTAATAATAATTCGGATTATAATTTTCAGCCTTATGCTTTTTCGGTGTTTGGTGGAATTTCCTTTTTGCTAAAATAATTACGAAAAGCTATTAACCATTTTATAAAATTCTCCCTTAGAAGAAATAAGATCTTCGTAAGAGCCATTCTCACAAATCTCACCATCTTTTAATACTACAATTATATCCGCCAAATGAATGGTCGAAAGTCTGTGACTTACAATGATTGCTGTTCTGTTTCGGGTAATTTCTTTAAAATGTGAGATTAGATTCGCCTCGGTAAAAGCATCTAATGAACTGGTTGGTTCGTCAAGAATAATAATCTGAGCATCGTTATAAAAGGATCGGGCAAGAGCAGTTCGTTGCCATTCGCCTCTGCTAAGCATCTCACTATCTTTAAAAAGTGTTCCCAACGGTGTTTCATACCCTTTTTTCAGGTTGTCGAAAATGTTATGAATGCCAGCATTTTGGGCAGCTTTTTTTATTTGATCTATCTCATATGGGCGACGCACATTCCCGTATCTGATATTATCTTTCGCTGAAACATTGTAAAGCATAAAATCCTGAAAAATGATGCTCATGTTTTCTGCCAGATCACTTGGATGAATGTCATTGAGATTGCAATTATCCAGTACTATTTTACCACTTGTTGGCTTATATAAACCGGCAAGAAGTTTTACTAATGTTGTTTTACCAGATCCATTAGCCCCAACCAAAGCTATCGTTTTTCCAACAGGGATGGTAAGATTAAGATTTTTAAAGACCCATCTCTCAGTATTTGGGTATTTAAAACCAATTCCATTGAATTGGATGTTGTTTTTTAAAGGGGTTGGGAAATTTCCAATTACATTTTTTTCAGAAGGAAGCTCGATTCGTTGAAAATCAAAAAAGTTTTTAAGAAATAAATTGTCTTCAAGTAAGGATGATATGCGGGTAAGGAATTCCTGTAAAACTGCATAACTTCGTTGTAAAGCTAAAAAATACATAGCCATTGCTCCATTCGTAATCTTTCCTTCAATTGCTTCAACAATAATAAACGAGAATACGACCAGTAGAATAAGTGTTGCAAATACCTGCACCAAAGTTTCACGGAGTGTTTTGCTTTTTGATATGGACCACTGTTTACTTCTTAAGTTATCTCTTACTTCGTTGTACTTATTACTAAATGTTTTACTTAGGTTGAAAATGCGAACTTCTTTTGCAAAATCTTTACCAACCAATAAGCGATTGAAATAATGTAATCGTCTTTCGTC
Organism: Carboxylicivirga caseinilyticus; assembly: GCF_050589785.1. Classification (NCBI taxonomy): domain Bacteria; kingdom Pseudomonadati; phylum Bacteroidota; class Bacteroidia; order Marinilabiliales; family Marinilabiliaceae; genus Carboxylicivirga; species Carboxylicivirga caseinilyticus. The sequence continues at coordinate 76,235 of NZ_JBNGOX010000008.1, forward strand.
TTCTGTTTGCTCTTGTTTTAAATCATATCCTTTCTTGGAAAAGTATAACCGAAAAATTATAATCGGAAAGCCGGCAATCATTAAGATTGGTATAATTAACCAGTTAAAGGTGGTTAAAACTGTGAGCATTACAATTAAGGTAATTGTATTCTGAAGTAATCCAAGCAGACTGTAAAATACTTTGCTTGGTCTGAAATTGGCTTCATTAACAGCTCTGAAGAATAAATCCTGATAGGTACTGTCCTCAAAAAAACCGTATGGTAATCGAACCGTCTTAAAATGAATGAGGTTTTGTATGTAATCATTTAGGAAATGAGAATGTCTTTCTCGCACCAGGTTATTTACAGATCCACTGATGGCATTAAGAAGGAAAAAAGCTCCTACTAAAGTTAACGTCGGATATAGATTGGATATTGCAAAATTATTGTTGGAGCTGGAAAAGCTCACAATATCAATTAATTGTTTTACGACTAATAAAAGTAAAAGAGGTATAAGACCTCTTATTATTGTGAAAACAGAATTTATAAAAGTCCATTTGGGTGAACTTAAATAAACCAATTCAACTGCCTTAAAGATGTGTTTTAATGAATGTGATTTTTTAGCGCTCATTAATTATGTTGGATATAACACTAAAGTAATATTAATAATCCAGCAATTTAAAAACCAAATAGAGAAAATATTCTAATAGGTTATTTTAGAGTGTTGGAAATTTAAATGGAGTGATGTGTCAATTTTAAATATAATATTGCCGTATATCTTATTATCACTCTTGGAAATTTTCCAAGACGTGGCATCAATTGTTTTGCAAATCTGAAAATCCAATGATTAACAGATCGATAGCTGTTTTTTCTTGTTCTTCCAATTACTTTTCCTAAAATACCTTGTTCTGATAAAATTGGGTCAGTAGAAAAAAGACTATCTCCTTTGCATATAACTTTTGTGTTGGAAATAGAAATAATTCTATGAGCGATAAGTGTTTCTTTTCCTTTAAAAACGATAATGTCACCTTTGGCGTAAGTTCTTTCTGGAGATATTTTTAATTTATCTCCAGGCAATAGCAAAGGAAACATACTGATCCCATGAGCTTGAATCTCTGTTGTTTTACCTTCTTTTAAAAGATCAACGATAATATTTATGAAATCATTTTTATCCAAATTTATTCAGAATTAAATCTATAATCTCAGTGTCGGGTTTGAAACCAACTTCATATACACCAATACTCTCAACAGTCTTAGTAATATAATCCAATCTTTCTTTAATCTGCAATTCGTTGAAATGATATTGTATACAATTACTCAAAACAGAAAGGATTCCACTGGTTGTACTTAGGGGTTTAATGTAGTTATGGGGTGATTGCTTAATGATGAAAAGTTTATTAAGCTGTACACTCTTATTAACATCTTTGTAATATGGCATAGGAGTATTGTATAAATAATAATCCTGACCATGCGGATTAACAATAATTCTGTCATCATTAATGATAGTAGCTCCTTTTTTTTGCCATAGTTTTGCCATGGTTGTTTTACCTGTACCCGAAACAGCAGAGAACAAAAATCCAGCTCCATTATAGTTTACAGCCGAAGCATGCATAATAAAGCCTTTACTACTGTGAACAATGTATTGTAAAATCAGGATTCCAATAGGGTGAAAGAATGGATCAATTTCAATGGTTTCTTTGGGTTTGGTTATCAGCTGCAGATTAATCGCTTTTTCTTTTTCGTTAATTGTTGCTAATCCTGAATGTATGTCAATGTCTTTTTCAAATTCAAAGTGAATAAACTTGCTGGAATCATTTTTTAGTAGCTTCCACTTGTAAGGAATTTCTTCTTCAAAGGATTGAGCCCCTTTAAATACTGTTTGAAGGTTAGTAAGGTCGATTTCTTCTATACAGTCAATGTTAAATATCCAATCATGCTTTTCAGAACTTTCTATGAAAAGCTGACTTCCACATAACGTTTTAGGCAATAAAAAAGGACATAAGAAATTAACTTTTATTCTTATATCCCCAATATTGTAAATGGTGCTATATACCATTGATCAATTACAAGTTATCATAATCTGGTGTTGTACCTCCAAAAGGAGTATCTGAATTAAGAGTGGTTGGATATTCAGGTGATGGACCTGGTGCCTTGGAGAATGGATCAGGAGGTCCAGGATCGCCCGGAGTTGACATCATAATAAGAGAGATCTCTTGATCAATCTGATAAGTTTCGATGGTAGGCGGTATATATGCTCTTTTAATCTTCATTTATATAATCACTTAATCAAGTGGTTTTATGATTTTGGCTTTAATAGCTTCAGATATAAATACTTTTATATCATCTTTAGCAACCTGGTTATATACTTCAAATTCTTTACAGACCAAATGTAATATTTCAGTTTCTGTTTTAGGTTCAAGTAATTGATCATAAATAAATAAGCCAACTTCATTTAAGGAGAAAACTTTATTCATTTGAGCAACTTCTGATGCCACAGGAACTATAACCAATTCATCTCCAATCTTTTTTTCTACGTATCCGGTTACTTTTCTAAAACGCTGTTCCACTGTAAATAAATTAGTTGCAAAAATATAAAAAAACCACTATTAGCCTTGGCTTAATGTTAAAAGTTTGTTTTATTTTGACTAAATCGCTTTTTTACTGCTTCAATAAACACTTAAATTTGCGAATAGTTTAAAATTCTAATCGCGCAAAAGGGGCCGTTTCCTGACCAACAAATTCTTTTCGCAAATATTTATAATAACCATTAATAGCAATCATTGCTGCATTGTCGGTCGTGTACGCAAACTTTGGTATATAGGTTACCCAATTATATTTATGTGCCGATTCATTTATTCTGTTTCGCAATCCTGAGTTGGCTGAAACGCCTCCAGCCAAAGCTATCTGCTTAATACCAGTGTCTTTCGAAGCTTTAATTAATTTGTTCATTAATGTATCGATAATGGTCTTTTGGAGGGAGGCACAAATATCATTTTTGTTTTCCTCAATAAAATCCGGATTGACCTTAATCTGATCTCTTAAGAAATAAAGAAATGAAGTTTTTAATCCACTAAAGCTGTAATCGTAATTATCTATTCTAGGCTTACTAAAAGAATAAGCATTTTCATTACCCTGTGAAGCAAGTTTATCAATCAGGGGGCCTCCCGGATAAGGTAAACCCATTACTTTAGCACATTTATCAAACGCTTCACCTGCAGCATCGTCAATGGTCTGTCCAATAATCTCCATCTCCAAATGACTTTTAACCAAAACAATTTGACTATTACCTCCTGATACAAGCAGACATAAAAAAGGAAACTCAGGTTGATCAGTATCTTCCGGATGTTCTTTTATAAAATGAGCCAGAACATGTGCGTGCAAATGGTTCACTTCAATTAAAGGTAAGTTATTTGCCAAAGCGAATCCTTTAGCGAAAGAAGTACCAACCAACAATGATCCCATTAGACCAGGCCCACGGGTAAATGCAACTGCATTAATTTCGTCTTTATTTATTTTGGCATCCTTGATTGCTTTGTCTACAACTGGTATAATATTTTGCTGATGAGCACGCGAAGCTAATTCAGGTACAACTCCTCCAAAAGCTTTGTGCACATCCTGATTTGCAACACAGTTTGATAGGATCACTTCATCTTTAAACACTGCTGCTGAAGTATCATCGCAAGATGATTCAATGGCTAAAATAATCACACTCATAATTTCTTCTTATAGAATTAGCTTCCTAGTCGTTTAAATTCCTTCTTTTTCTTAATTTTGGTGGGGTTTTAAACGGGTCAAAAATATAAAAAAAAATATCAAAATAGGACTGTATGTATTAGCGGTGCCATTGGGCTTACTGTTAATAGCATATATGCTTGTACTCATTCCTGCAGTTCAAACACGCATAGTTTCTTATTTGACCAATCAATTATCAGAAGAATTTAATACCGAAATTTCGGTAGGCAAAGTTTATATCAAGCCTTTTTCAAGTGTTATTCTTAAAAATGTATTGGTAAAAGATCAACAGAATGATACTTTAATGTTTGTTGAATCTCTCACGTCTCATATCGATTCTGTTTATTTCAGAGACAAAAGAATTTACTTATCGAGCCTTTCAATAAAAAAGCCTCATATTAATATTTATCAGCAAGATTCACTTTTTAACTATCAGTTTCTGTTTCGGAAGAAAATTCAAACTGATACAATTGCTAATTTATGGAGGTTTGGAGTTAAGTCGGTTAATTTGACGAAAGGGGATGTTGTTTATAAAAAAACAAAGAAAGATCCAATTCTGATCAAAGGTGTTGATGTTGTATTAAGTGAGATTCATAAGGACAGTGTTTTTTCATTACGTCTGGATGAACTGCGTTTGACTGAAAAGGGAGGGTTTATTGTTCAAGGAGCTTCTGGTTTAATTAGTGCCGGAAAAGAAAATCTGACGCTAAGTCAGATGCAGTTGAAAACATATAATTCCAGAATCGATTTGGATAGTTTATTTATTCATTATAATAATTCGAAACAAGGACCTGAAAAACTGGAACAATTCTATATTGGATTAAAACCTTCTTATATATCGCATCGTGACCTTGGCTTATTTGTTGATTTAAAGCAATTGGGTAATCTTCCGTTTAATATTTCGGGAGAAGCTTATGGCTCCATAAAAAATATCAAAGGGCGAAATGTTCGTTTCGATTTTGGTGCTGAGTCATCCATTTCAACCAGTTTTGATATTAATGGGTTGCCAAATATTAATGAAACATTCCTTTATCTAAATATAAAAGACCTATATACTACTCCAGCTGATCTTCGTTATATCATGGCATATGATAAAGTGATGGCCTATCAATTACCAAAGTCATTGGATAATTTAGGTAACATTCATTATAAAGGAAGTTTAACTGGATTTCTAAGTGATATAGTTGCTTTTGGTGAGTTTTCAACCGATTTAGGATCCATCACAACTGATATAGGTTTGAAAGTAAACGACAAGCAAGGTCTTGTCTTTGCGGGTAATCTTGCCACATCTGATTTTAATGTGGGAGGAATTTTGGGAGCTTCAGAACGGATGGATCATTTATTTATGGAAGTCTCTATTCAGGGAAACAGAAAGTCATCCGAGTCGTTTTATGCTTTTATGGATGGGGTAGTTGATTCGTTAGAAATAAATCGATATAATTACAAGAATATTACCCTTAACGGACTGTTTGCCAATAATAGATTTGACGGTTCATTCGGAGTTGATGACCCCAACGGAAAATTGGCTTTTAACGGTAAAATTGATTTATCGGAAGAAGAACCAAACTTTGATTTTAAAGCCATTATAGAAGGTGCTAAACTGGATAAACTAAATCTGCTTCCAAAGATCGTGGACAATGAATTGTCGATGGTATTAACATCAAATTTCACGGGTAAAGATATTAATGATGTTATCGGTTATATTACAGTTAATAATGCTGAATTTATTTCACCGGAGCACAATGTAAGGATGGACTCTTTGTTGTTGATTTCAGTGAGGGAAGGAGATGAAAAACATATTGTTTTGCAGTCGGATTTGATGGAAGGTGATTTAATAGGAACATACAACTTTACCTATTTTAGACAAATCTTTATAAAACACATACAACAGTATTTGCCGGCATTAGAGAATTTATTACCTCAAAAAGAAGTGAGACTGCGCGAGAATGATTTTACTTTTTCATGTCGCTTGAAGAAAATGAGTGAATTGATGAATTTACTTCAGCCGGATCTAGTGGTTTCTGATGATGGCATTGTGTTGGGTAAATTTAATAGTAAGGAAAATGTTCTGGATCTTACTGTAGAACTGGGAGAGTTTGAATATAAGGAATTAATTTTGGTCAATCCGGAATTACAAATAGCTTCAAATGATAAGAATGACCTCTCGATTATTACAAGGTGTAAAGAGGTTCTGTTGAATGAGTCGTCCCTGTTGCAAAATTTCAGTCTGCACAATTTGCTTTATAATGATTCTGTTCAGGTTAATGCCTATTGGAACAACTGGAGCGAGGTGAACAATAGTGGATCAATCCATGCTGCGGCCAATATAAAGAGTAATACTTCAGGACTTTATGCTTCTATCAATGTAGAACCTTCATATGTGATGGTAAAAGATAGTATTTGGGAGATTCAGGCAACCCGTATCAACTATCATCCCATGGGATTATCGATGAGGAATTTCAGAATTCATCATAATAATCAGGAATTGGGTATTAATGGATTCTTGCATAAAACAGCAGAAGATGGATTGGAAGTACATATGCAGAATATCAGACTTGGAGATATTGTTTCTGCTCAAAATGTTGAGGGTTTAAGTCTTGATGGATTATTGAATGGTAACGTTCATGTTGCAGATTTTTATCGGACACCTATAGTTACAAGTGAATTAAAAGTTGCAGATTTTGTATTTAATGATGATCAGATTGGGGATTTTTATCTAAACACCGACTACATGCCGGCAGAAAAAAGACTGGCAATAAATTCAAAAATACAGAAAGGTGAAAGTCAGCCATTACTGGGTGGCGGATATGTGGATATGAATACTCTGGCGGTTGATCTCAATTATAAACTTGACAGTTTGGAAATTGGGTTTCTTAATCTTTATTTAAAGAAGATTATGCAGAACCTTTCCGGAACGGCATCAGGGGGCCTGGCTGTTCAGGGCAAGATTACCGAACCTGAGTTAGTGGGTAAAGTAAATATCAATAAAGCTTTTTTTGATGTCGACTTGTTGCAAACAACTTATTCCGTTTCTGATTCGATAATATTCAAACCACATCAGATTGATTTTAGATCGATGACAGTACGCGACAGGTATGGTAAAGAAGGATCATTTAATGGTGTGATCAATCATACCGGATTTCATAATATGACATACAATCTGGCACTACTCACCAATAATATGTTGGTTCTAGATACCAGGTTTAAAGATAATCCCATCTATTATGGAACTGTGTTTGCCGATGGAAACATGTCAATAACAGGGAGAACAGATGATTTAATAATAGATATTAGTGGGCAGACCAAGAGCAATACTCTTTTCTATATTCCTTTAACCAGTGATGAGGTGATTGAAGAATCAAATTTTATTCGATTTGCAAAACCTAAACTCGACCAGAATGAAGCCATTGATGAAGTGCCGGAAGAAGATTATTTGACCGATTTTTCAGGAATGACGGTAACAATGGATTTGGATATTACACCAGATGCACAAACACAGGTGATTTTTGATTCTAAAATTGGCGATATTCTAAAAGGAAGTGGAAATGGAAATCTACAGATAAGGATGGATAAAGAAGGTGGCGTTAACTTCTTTGGTGATTTTAGTTTTGTTGAAGGAGATTATTTATTCACGTTACAGAATGTTCTGAATAAACGATTTATCATTAATCAGGGAAGTAAAATACGTTGGGATGGTGATCCGTATGATGCAAAGATTGATTTGAATGCAACTTATAAACTGAAGGCCTCACTATATGATTTGGTTAGATCTACCATTACTGATGAACAAATGCTACAGGATTATAGCCGACGTATTCCTGTTCATTGTAACTTGTTGTTGAATGATCGTTTGATGAAACCCAATATTAAGTTTCAGATTGAGACCCCTTCTGCTCAAAAAAATAACCAGGATGTAATTGATGCTTATATTAATACAGAAGAAGAATTAAACAGACAGGTTTTATCGCTTCTGGTATTGAATAGATTCTTTACCGATGATAATTTATCAAATACAGTCTCAGATGGAAACCGATCAACGGGTAACAATGCTGCCTTGGTTACTACTTCAGAGATGTTGTCTAATCAGTTAAGCCACTGGTTGTCACAGATTAGTAGTGATTTTGATATTGGTGTTAGTTATCGACCAGGAGAAGAGGGTATTTCCAACGATGAGATTGAAGTAGCTTTGTCGACACAGGTTTTTAATAACAGGGTTACCATTAATGGTAATGTTGGATACGGACAAGATAATACACGTACCAGTAATCTTATTGGTGACTTTGATGTGGATGTTAAGTTAAATCAATCAGGAACACTAAGAGGTAAAGCTTATACAGTTACCAATAACGATATTATCTATACCGAATCACCCACGCGTCAGGGGGTTGGTATTTCATTTAAAGAGGAGTTTGATTCGGTTAGAGAACTGATGAGAAAATATTGGAGAAAATTTACCGGAGAAGGTAAAAAGGAAGATGACGAGTAGAATAATAGTTAAATCTTTACGTTTACACTATTGAATGATAGGTGCAGTTTGCATTTTTATTATTTTAGCTGATCAGAAATCTAGAAATATAACAATGAATTTATTACTATTTATACAGTCAACGGCTGAGAACATTGCTGATGTAAATCTCGAAGAGGGAGCAGAACAAAGCATGAACTACATTGAGATGGCCATGAAAGGTGGTTGGATTATGATTCCACTGCTTTTATTATCGGTTGTTTCGGTATATATCTTTTTTGAGCGTTATATGGCTATTAAAAAGGCCTCAAAAGAGGATGATGGCTTTATGAATAAAATCAAGGATTATATCCATGATGGTAAAATCGATTCTGCCATTGCTTTGTGCCAGTCGCACGATTTTCCTATTTCCCGAATGATCGAAAAAGGAATAACACGTATTGGTCGTCCATTAAATGATGTGAATACAGCCATCGAGAATGTGGGTAACCTGGAGATTAGTAGATTGGAAAAGAGTTTGCCAACATTGGCAACAGTTGCAGGTGGTGCTCCTATGATTGGTTTCCTTGGTACCGTAATTGGTATGATCCGTGCCTTTTATGATATGGCTAATGCAGGTAATAATATTGATGTGAGTCTACTCTCATCAGGTATCTATACTGCAATGGTAACTACTGTGACAGGTTTGGTAATTGGTATCATTGCGTATTTCGCCTATAATATTCTGGTGGCTAAAGTTGAAAAGGTTGTCTTTAAGATGGAAGCGCGTACTATGGAGTTTATGGATCTGTTGAATGAACCAGCTCACTAAAAATGGCTTTAAAGCGAAGAACAAAAATAAGTGCCAGTTTCAGTATGTCGTCCATGACCGACATTGTGTTTTTATTGCTGATCTTTTTTATGATCACATCAACAATGGTGCATCCTAATGCTATCAAACTGTTGATACCAAAGAAAAGCACAAAAAAGGTTGTTGTGGATACCTATTTGAATGTGAGAGTAACAGCATCAGGTCGATTTGTAGTTGATGGAAAATGGATGGGGAGTGATCAGGTGGAAGGCAGTCTGACCCGATTATTTGCTCGAAACGATAATTCAATTATTCGTTTGCAAACAGATGCTAATGCTTCAACAGGCGATGCTGCCCGGGTATTGGATATTGCTGAATCGAATGGTGTAAAAGTAATCTTGGATATCAGGTAATGGGACTGAAAAAAAGAAGTAAGGTTGAATCAGGTTTCAGTATGTCGTCGATGACTGACATCGTGTTTCTGTTGTTGATATTCTTTATGATCACATCAACTCTGGTGACTCCTGTCGCAAATAAAAACCTGTCTTTACCAAAGAGTGATCATCAGGTATCAGCCAAGCCCAATACTACTATTTCGGTAACAGCTGATCAGGAGTATTTTGTGCAGGGTGAAAAGGTTTCTTTCTGGCAGATAGAAAAGAAATTACAGGAAATATTAGCTGATAGTCCTGAAATGTATGTTGCTTTACATGTTGACGAGACGGTACCTTTTTCGGTAGTTGGTAAGATACGGGATATTGCTATCCGCAATAAATATAAGTTGATTTTGGCCACACAAGCCAAGTAAGTATGGATGAGAAAAACAAACGATACGGTGTAATTGGTACAACAGTATTTCATTCTTTACTGTTGTTGTTCCTGATTTTCTTCGGGCTGTCTTCATTGCCCAAAGGAGAAGAAGGGATACTGGTGAGTTTTGGAGATACAGTATTGGGTCAAGGGCCTGAGGAGCCAAAAGAATCTGAGGCTGTAAAACAGGAGAAGGTAACACCACCGCCTGTTAAAACACCGGAACCCACCCAACCCGATCCGATAAAAGAAGATATCAAAACACAGGATTATGATGATGCTCCGGTTGTAAAATCGGAAGCCCAAAAGCAAAAAGAGAAAGAAGAAAAGGACCGTTTGGATAAAGAGCGTAAAGAACGCGAAGAGCAGGAAAAGATTCGTCAGGCTGAATTGGAGCGTCAACGACAAGAAGAGGCTGAGCGAAAGCGTATTGAGGAAGAAGAGCGCAAACGTCAGGAAGAACTTGATCGCAAAGCAGCTGAAGCCCGTGATAAAGTGAAAGGAGCATTTGGTAAAGGAACAGGTGATAATACTTCGGAAGGTAATACCGGTGGTACAGGTAATCAGGGGCAGACAACAGGTGGAAATACTACTAACCGAACCGGCTCAGGAAAAGGTAATTCCGGTAATGGATTTGATTTAACAGGTAGGAGTTTGGTTGGAGGATTACCAAAGCCCACGTACAATATTCAGGAAGAAGGAATTGTTGTTGTTGAAATAACGGTAGATCGCAATGGTAATGTGATAACTGCAGTACCTATTCTGAGAGGTTCAACAACCCAAAATAATTACTTGCAGAGTAAGGCTATCGAAGCTGCAAAAAAGGCAAAGTTTAATGCCGATAAGGAAGCTGCTGCCTATCAAAAAGGAACCATTACCTATCATTTTGTTTTGGATTAAGCTATCCTTTGTTTCCAAACGAAGGGTTCATGTCAAATCAATTCTGATTGATATACAATAAACTGAATTATGGAATTCATAAATATAAACTACTCGATAGGAATCGAGTAGTAGGGATTGACTAAAATTAGTTGGTTAGTTTTTTAGAATTACACTTATAATATCTAAATGCGAAGCGTTCTAACTTCTATTATCTATATCCGATAGAAATAGATGGGGAAGTTAGGAAATGTTGTGATACTTAAAAAAGCAATCCAAACACGCCCAATACTTTCATTGCAGCCAGCATAACAGCTATCAGTAAAATATATCGTATGGGTTTTACCCCAATTTGTTTGGCGTATTTCGATGCAATAAATGCCCCTGTTGCGTTTCCTGCTGAAAGTATGAATCCATATAAGTAATTAATCTGCCCGGCCCAGATAAATACAATTAATGCTATTGCTGTGTAGCATAAGACTATTAAAACTTTTACAGCATTGGCCTGAATCAGGTTGTAACCAACTCCCAAAACCAATCCGGCAAGGAGTAAGAAGCCAACGCCGGCCTGTATAAATCCACCATAGAAACCAATTAAAAAGAAAATGACCAGTTGCCAGTAAGTAGGTTTTCCTTCAATCTGTCCGGCTTGTTCTTTTATCCATTTGTCTGGTTTAAACAGAATAACAAAAAACATAACAAACAATAAAGCACCGATAAAGTAATTCAAAGCCTGTTCGCTAATGTTGATGGAAAACAAAGCTCCGGCAAGTGATCCAACCAAGGCCGGTAAAACTAAATAAAGGTTACTCTTATAATCCAGTATCTTTTGTTTTCGAAAATTACGGACGGCAACAATATTCTGAATAAATATGGCCACCCGGTTGGTGGCATTAGCCTGGTGGGGACTTAATCCCAGAAACATCAACATGGGCAGGGTTATCAACGATCCGCTTCCGGCAAGCGTATTGATAAAACCGGCAAATAACCCGGCAAGGATTAGAAGAAGAATATTAATGCCTGAAATGTCCATAGGGTAAAAGTAATAAAAAGCTAGTAGCTGTCAGATGATGGCTATTAGCTTTCAAAACCGATAACTCACATTCAGTAATATTTCTCTGGGTCTTAAATAATAAGTATTACGAACCAACGAAATGTCGCTGTTCCAATAGCTTATTAACTGTTGGGTATCAAAGATATTGCGGCATTGTATTTTGTAGCTGAATTTTCCTTTTTCAGGTTTATAGGCATAGCTAATGTCGCCAAACCAGCTGTGGAAAGTTTGTTGGTTGTTTTCGTTAAAGTTGTATTCTCCTCTAATGTTTATCCATTGTTTCTTAGTTAGGTAAAAGAAGAAATCAAGAACCTGTTCGTAGTTGTGAAATTTACTGTTAGCCTGAGTTGTACGCTGGCGGGTTCGGGTGTAATTAAAATTGTATTTTATCTGTAATGCTTTCCAATAGCCCCAGTTAATATTTAATCCGGCAATGTTGGTTTGCAATTCTCTGTCGCTCAGTGATTGGTTCAATACATATTGCGATTGTTGAAAAGTATTGGTAGAGTTGATACCAATGGTTGAACGCCAATTGGAAATGTAATAGGTTACTTCTCCATTGAAGGTATGATCCGATCTTTCATTATCGTAAGGGAGAATCTCGCTTTGCAATACACCGTTGCCCATGCTTATCTGTCGGGTAATAATATCACTGTGATTTAAACTATATCGGTAATCGATAGAAGCAAACCATCCCGATAAGGGATTTTTGTATTCGCTTCGAAAGCTACCCGTATATCGGTATTTATGCGGTAATTGATTTAAACCACGGTTTAAACTTCGGTAATTATTGATGATAAAACCTTGGGTAAGTCCGTTTATATCTCCAATGCTTTTACTGAAGGATAACGATGTGATCAGTTTAAAAAAATTATAGAACTCGTAGTTAAGGTATGCCCTTGGGGCAAAAATAGCTTGTTGTATGTATTGACTGGCCTGATGCCAGGCATCATCAATATTGTTGTTGATATACGATAATGGCAGGTTAAACCGAAGCTTCAGACTGGGTGTTTCGTAACTGATTTTTTCATCAACGCCAGCTTCGCTTTCGGTCCAGTCGAGTTGGTTGCGCAAGCTGTCGGCAGTTATTTCAAAGTCATTGTTGTCAATAGTGGTATTTAGTTTGTTCAGACTGAAGTTGACAAATGTTTTGGTAGAAAAGGCCCATCGCTTATGGGTGAGCGTAAATGCAGCTGATGCTTTGGTGTGTAAATCCTGCTTTAAGTAATGTTGTGTGGCCAGGTTGTATGCCTCGCCATTGTTGATGTAATCATCAAATACTCCGGGTTCGTATTGTATTTGTTGAGGACTATGGTTGTAATCAACAAAAGCTTTAAAGCTGATAAAATGCTTACCCACCATACGATGCCAATCAAGCTCATCGGCTGCGGAAAAGTGGGGGAGTTTGGCATTCTGAAGTTGCTGTGTTTCGTTAATGGATGTTTCGGCTTTATCCCAATAGTTCTCGAGGCGGAACTTATTGTTTATATATTTTTTGCTGGCATTATTGGTAAAGATCAGATCTGTGATCAGACTGTTTTTCTTGAAGGTGTTTTGAGTATGTTCGCGCAAACGGGTGGTGTCATTCTCAAGGTAATACTCGGTTTCGATCAATGCTTCTTCTTCAATTCGATCGTTGTAATAGCTAACGTTAGTTTTTAGTTCTTCTTCATCACTTAATTTAGTTAGATAATTAAAGCTAATCAGGGCGGCATTATTCATCAGGTAACGCTCGCGGTTGGAGATGCCCGGTGGTGCAACCGAAGAAATATCCAGCAGATTGGGTTTGGTATTGGTGTAATTATCAATTTCGTTATATGAAATGGTAAACGGATGATGCTGTGTTGATAAATCGTTGCCAATATTGTTGGCCTGTAGTGTTGCTATCATCTGGTGTTTGGGCGAAAATAGCATAGGCGTAATGTTGGCATTGTACCTGGGATATGGGATGCCTATGGCCCCTTCGGCACGAAAGGTGGTAGTAAATTTCTTTTTAAGTTTCAGATTTACCGAAGTACCATCGTTAAATTGTTTGTCGCGAAGCATTTTTATAGGCTGATGGTTGTGCAGAACTACCACGGCACCCACTGCTTTGTTCGATAGGTTTTTATTGGCAATGCCATATCGTCCTTCCAGTAAATCCATCCCCTCGATGTAATATTTATCAATGGGTTTGCCCATATAGTATATTTTACCTGTAGCATCTACCGTAAAACCGGGCATGCGGTTAATAACATCACCAATCGACTCATCGCTTTGTTTTTCAAATGAACCCACCATATAAGTGGTGGTATCTTGTTTGCTTACAATAGGTGTGCCGCGTACATTAACCTCTTTGATTGCTTTAACCTCAGTTGGTAGCATTATGTGTAGTTCCTGTGTTTTATTGGCAATCAAAAGTGTTGTGTCGCTATAGTTTAACGAGCGCAACGAAAGAGCTACAGTATCTGTATGGGCAGTGTAGCTCATATTAAAGTATCCCTTATCATCGGTAAAAGCATAGGTGATAATATTATTACCTGCAGCGGGGTTTAGTAACATTACACTTACTGCAGCCGCAGGTTGATTATCTTCACCGCTAATAAATCCGCTTAGTTGGGATTGTGCATTAATTATCAGTGAAAAAAGTAGAATGGAAGAAAATAAATAGGTACGCAAGCACTTTCTCATAAATTACAAGCGTTCGATATAATTATTTAAAGTCATTATTTTTGCTTCAATTTCACCTGTATTAACATCTCCAAACGTTTGTGAATTATTTATTAATTGAACTAATTCCATAGCTCTTGTTTTTTTTGCCCTATAGTATGCGCGCATATCGGTAGTTTTGTACCTTTCTTTGTTGAAGTATATTGGCATACAATAATTGATTTTATTAAAGGATGTCAACTCAAATATATGTTGACCTTCTTTATCTTCTATTTTAACAATTAAACCAGGTAGGCCTAAAAATTTGTATGGGCCGTTGTTAAAAGGTAGTTCCATAGTATACCATGCTTTGTAATAACGTCCCGAAAAGTTACATGTGGCTTTATGACACTTATAATTGCATATTATTGTATCATTACTTTCAACCAGGTTCCAATCTATTTGTATGTTTTGAATAACTTTGAGGTTAACTTTTGATGTTATATTACTTTCAAAAAATGTAATGGTATCATTGTTGTTTTCTTTAAGTATCTTAAACTTTGTAAAGTGTCCACCACCTGGTAATTGTTGAATAAGTGACCATGCTATTTGTGTAGCTTCTTGTTGGTTTGTGTGGTTTTTGTAAACTTTAATAATAGAATCACGTTGATATGCGTATGCATGTTCGAATTTACTATAGGTGCTGCCAATATATAAATTCATTTCTTCGGATTTAAGGCGGTCATTACTTAATGAATCTTCCTGAAAGGTATATAAATAGCTTGCTATATAATTAACTTTGTCAATCTCGACATCATCTTGAGCTATTGCAACTCCATATCTAACAAGAATCAAAAGCAAAATTTTAATTCTCAATTTAGCGATTTTTATTTGCATTATTTTTATTTATAAGTCAACAGGTAGCTCATAGTCTACCTGTTGAGTGCTATTTTTTTAATTACAGAAAGCTTCCTTTAATTCTTTGGCCATCTCTAATTTCTCATCGAGACTAACATCTTCAGACATAATAAGATTAGTTCCTCGACCGTCTCCACAATCTATTCTAATGTACGAAAGGTTACCGGCTAAAGCTAAGGTGGTTATTGCAAAATATCCTGATAATAGAACAAGTTTCTTCAAATGTTTTTTCATTACACAAATTTTAAATGGTTAATAAATCAATTAATTTTGTGCAGGTTTAATCCTGCGCCCCTGCTGCACCGGTTCGCAAAAATAGGTTGGCAGGGGTTGCTTTTAAATGGCCATTTGTAAAGCAGAAATAAAGGTATATGTTCACTAGTGTAGAAAAATAGACTCCCCCCCCTTTTTTTTTTTTTTGTTAAATATTGTTAATTGCTATTTCTCAATAAAACTATTCGGGCTTCTTGTTTTAGTTTCGATTTGTGCTAATTGCTCAGGTGTTGGCTGTGGTGCTATTCACGGTTTGACTTTAAGTAACGCCGTGAGTTGAATCTGAAACTTAAGTGAAACGGATGCGATCTATATATGCAAGATGAATAGTAAGATCGCATCCCTTTATTATTCTATAATCTCAACAGGTTGATTAACCTTTAAACGTTTACCATTTGTATAGATATAACTGTTTTTAGTTTCGCAGTATTCTATTTTAACCCCGGCGCCTCTTATTTCGTCGAGCATATTAAACAGGGTGGAACGAGATACACCAATTTGTTTTGCCAATTGAGTGGCGGTTCCGGTATTTTGGTTTTCTATTAGTGTAGCTAGTTGTTGGTAGGGGATGGTTTTTAAATTTATCTTCATCATAGGTTGTTAGGTTATTAATTATTGTTTTTCAAGCAAATTATTTCTACTCGCAATTTTGGCTTGAACACTTCCCCTTTTCTCCGGAGTTAAATTGACGAACTGATTATTCCCGTATTTATTGATGCTTTCTAAAGTCTCGTTATGTTTTAAGGCCAGGTACTGTTTTGCATCTATTTTTATAAATTTTTTATCCCAGATATACATAGACTTGTCGTAGTTTATTTTTTCAAATGAAGTAAGAGTAAAGCAATGCTCTTTTTCTATGTCTTCTATTCTTACAATCATACCGGGTAGCCCTTTGAATTTGTATGGTCCATCGCTAATGGGAATTGATAATGTATACCAGGCCCGGTAATGTCGACCCCTAAATGTTGTTTGTGCTTCTTTGCAGATGTAATAGGTTATAAAAGTATCGGGTTGATTGACCAGTTGCCAGTTAAACGTTATTTCTTCGGGCAAATGATAATATTTACCAGACATCACTTCATATAAATCGCTTTGACGACTGTTTTTTGTTTTGACAATACGGTATTGTGTATGATAACTATAACTATTCTTAACTATTTGTTTTCCTATTTTAAGTCCGCTCTCCGGATTGTTAATATCGGGACAGTAAAAAAACAAGGAATCCATTTTAAATATGCTATTATGGACAAACTGAGAACTGCTTTTGCCAATCAACAGGCACATTTCTTTTTGTTTACGACTTTCAATATTTGTTGAGTCTTCCTGATATTCGTAGCGATAAGTAGCTATGTATTCAGCTTTATCGGTAATTATAACTCCATTTTGGGTTTGAGCAATTGAGGTGGAATAATAGGGCAAAGTCGTTATAAAAACAAATAGAAAGGTTCTGAGAAGTTTTTTCATGTGATTAGGTTTTCAGGATGCGATCTTTTGTCTTTTTTGTAACTAAGATCGCATCCTCAATAGTTTTATTCTTCTTCAATAGTTTGCTTGCCTGCACGTAAATCTACTATCACGCGAGCTGCTTTATAAGTATTGTAAAGCTTAGGATTGGAGGTTTTAAATTGTTCTATTAACTTGTCTGTTTTCAGACGCAATAAATCGTTGTTTTCGGTAATCAAACGAGCCAGTTCGCGAGTGGCCTGCGAGCGGGTTACAATGGCAGATCGGGGAGAGGCGATCAGGGCTGCAAAGTCATCAATTTCTTTTTTTAGCTGAGCAATGTTTTCGGGTGTTTTACCATAGTCGGTTAATGCACCATCCAGCTTGGCTGCTTCGTTATAAATGGCGAGGCAAGTCGTTTTTACATCTTCATCCGACATATTGCCAAGTTGAGAGGATGATATAGCACACTTAATCTGTAAGTCGGGTATATTGTTTACCTGGGCGTATACGAACATGCAACCGGCCATTTGTACTGTTTCTTCAATCATTTCTTCCTCTTCTTTTATTTTTTGCTTACTGGCTCCTGTAGTTTTGCCTTGCTGTATCAATAATACTTCTTCCATTTCAGACAAGCTTTCGCCAAAGGACTGGATAAAGCTGGTTAATACGGGAATGGAGCTGAACTCTGTTGAATAGGTGCCAAACACTTTGTTAACGGCTCTGAACATTGAGATTTTGTTTCGCTGTTTGTAATTCATAATAAAGGGGGTTTATAGGTATTGTAAGCCTCACCATTGAGAACTCAATGGTTAATTGCAAGAAAGAGGTAATCGTAACATTATTTCATAATAAAATTTGATATTATATTGTAATCGTGTAGAAATGTTATGTGAATGAGAATATTGAGTTGATTAAATTAATGGTGATAGTAAATAACATTAATAGAATAGTATAACACTTTTGTGTTTGTTTAAAGTAATACCTAGGTAGTGTTTAGTGTATTACTATAACATTATTACAAAATGTTTAAATGGATGTTCTGTTGAATATATTTGTTTACAATTGGCTTGTATTGCAGAACCTGAATCAGGAAAAAGAGGAGTCTCAAAAGGCATCTTATTACCTGAAACCGTTGTATAGATGCCCGAAAGGCATTGTTATACCTCCTGTAATTACAGGGCCAACAGGAATAAGTTGAGGCTTACCTTCAAAAGGCTGATCGCTGCCTGAAGTGGCTATAATGACACAAGGTATAGGTAGTGCTGTACTTTCAACAGATACAAATATTATGCAGATGATTAGGGGCTTGCTTTTAATCGTTAGCCTGTTACCTGAAGCAGGCTGATGATTAGCGCACACCTGCTATGTAATTCCTTTAACTGACACGGGGAGTTGATAAGAGCAGGATCGCATCTTAATTTGTATGTTTATTAATATGCGATCCTACTGAATAAAATTGTCACTTTCTTTTTGAAGGCAGAACTATAAAACAAAAAGAACGGTTCTCTATTGCCTTTATGGCTTTAAAGAACCGTTCCTTAATATTGTTTTATCAACAGCTATAAGCGAAGCAATCTGACTTCTAATAGCTATCAGCTTAAAATTACCATGCAAACATTGGCTTATCAGCCATCAAAGCATTTACTTTTTTGCAAACAGAAGCAATTACTTCTTCGTTGTCGATATTAGAGATAACCTCGTCGATAAAATCAACAATGGTAACCATATCAGCTTCTTTTAATCCACGAGTGGTTATAGCAGAAGTTCCTACACGGATACCTGAAGTTGTAAAAGGTGAA
Source organism: Carboxylicivirga caseinilyticus (assembly GCF_050589785.1). NCBI lineage: Bacteria > Pseudomonadati > Bacteroidota > Bacteroidia > Marinilabiliales > Marinilabiliaceae > Carboxylicivirga > Carboxylicivirga caseinilyticus. The sequence goes on from NZ_JBNGOX010000008.1 coordinate 95,007, forward strand.
CGACTGTCGAAAGGCACCATGTTTTTGTTGATGGTGATATCGGCTTTAACCAATGTATTCTCAACCTGCTTACCTGTAATATCAGGGAACTTCGTTCTCAGGTCGATTAACATTAAGTGGTTGTCAGTTCCGCCCGAAATAATTTTATATCCTTTTTTAATAAACTCTGCGGCCATGGCTTGTGCATTCTTCTGAACCTGCTCAATGTAAACACCGTAGTCATCAGATAAAGCTTCGCCAAAAGCAACGGCTTTAGCGGCAATCACGTGCTCTAGTGGTCCACCTTGCTGACCAGGGAAAACCGCAAAATCCAAAACAGCACTCATCATTTTGGTTTCACCTTTTGGTGTTTTAATGCCAAATGGGTTTTCGTAATCTTTACCCATCAGAATCATACCGCCGCGTGGTCCGCGAAGTGTTTTATGTGTAGTGGTTGTAACAATGTGGCAATGTTCAACCGGGTTGTTTAATTTACCTTTAGCGATTAGTCCGGCAGGGTGAGCCATATCGCAAAGCAATAAAGCACCAATCTCATCAGCCAAACGTCGCATGCGGGCGTAATCCCATTCGCGCGAGTAAGCCGAAGCACCGGCAATAATCATCTTTGGTTTTTGTTCGCGGGCCAATGTTTCCATCTCATCGTAATCAACCATTCCGGTTTCTTCTTTTACATGGTATGAGATCGCGTGGTAGGTAACACCCGAAAAGTTAACAGGTGAACCATGTGTAAGGTGACCGCCATGAGCCAGATCCAATCCCATAAAAGTATCGCCTGGTTGTAAACAGGCAAAAAATACTGCAGCATTAGCTTGTGCCCCCGAGTGTGGTTGAACGTTGGCATATTCTGCTCCAAATAGTTCGCATGCTCTGTCAATAGCCAATTGCTCTGTTTGATCAACCACCTGACAACCTCCGTAGTAACGTTTGCCCGGGTATCCTTCGGCGTATTTGTTGGTTAAACACGAACCTTGTGCTTCCATTACCTGCTCACTCACAAAGTTTTCGGAAGCAATTAATTCAATACCGTTTTTTTGACGATCGTATTCTTTTTTGATCAGGTCAAAGATGACTGTATCTCTTTTCATTTGTTTGTAATTAGTTTTAACCCTATCCAAATTTTAGTTAATGTTTAACCAATAGCTGGAGTTATGGTCGATATGTTTTACTGCTTATTTTTCACGAGTTCACAAATTTACGGAACTAATTGATATAAAAAAGTAATGCAGTTTATAAGTTTTTATGAATTTTAGAAATGAGAAAATGCACTGTTGATAAAATTCACATTTTTACTAGCTTTGACGATCAAACTTAATTTTATGGATGCAAATAGTGTTACTTTGTTTTTAGCGCAGAACAGCGATCGTTTTCCGGTGGAGTCATTACCAATGATTAAAAAGAAACTTGAAGAATTGGATGAACAACGCTTTTTTCTGGTTAGTACACAGGAATATAGAAATCCTGTTGTGGTGTTAATTATCTCTTTGTTTTTTGGTTCGTTGGGAATTGATCGTTTCTTAATTGGTCAGACAGGTTTAGGTGTAGCTAAATTGCTTACTTGTGGTGGATTGGTATTTTGGACAATTGTTGATTGGTTTATTATAATGGGTACTACGCGCGAAAGTAATCTGGAGAAATTCTTAAGGGTTGCTTAAGCTTTTTAATAATAAACGATTTGTAAATGTAATTGTGGTTGGGGTGATTATACTTGGGTATAGTTACCTCCTTCTTACTTCTTTTCCGGACGCCGAAAACAGTATTTGTCTTTTTAAAAAGGCAACCGGTATTCCTTGTCCGGGTTGTGGCATGGGTCGTAGTACCTGGTCTCTAGTACATGGACAATTAAAAGAATCACTTTTTTATCATCCTTTGGGTATTGTTTTTAACCTCTTGATGATTATCGCCCTTATTCAGGCAGTTGTTGATATAATCAGGAATGATGATAAACTACTCCGTTTCTTTAAACAAAAGTGGCCACTTTGGAGTGTTTTAGTATTGTTTGTTGTAATTCTACTGGTTTGGGGTCGCAATATTTGGCTGGGAATGTAGGATTTATGGATGTTAGATGTTAGAAATTAGGTTTTAGAATTTATGAATGTTAAGATGTTGATTCTGTTTATTTATTATACATTCTATTATTCAGATCGTCTAAAAATCTAACCACCTATAAAACTTTTAACTTTTGCCTTTCGAGGTTTTACCTTTAAAAACTTTACTCATCCGAGAAGTGAATCAACACACGACGGTATACTGAGAAAATCTTTGATTTGGAAACAAAGCCAAGATACTTACCATTTTCGCAAACGGGAAGATTCCACGCTCCTGTTTCTTCGAATTTCTTCATAACATTATCCATATTTTCGTCATGCTCAATCACTGCAGGAGGCAGATCCATGAGTTCTTCAACAGTGGTTTCATTGTATAAGTCGTGATTAAAGATGATGCTACGAATATCTGATAAAGTAATATAACCTTTCAATTTATCGGCATGATCAACCACAGGAAAAATATTTCGTTTCGACTTGGAAACCACTTTTGTTAAATCTCCCAAAGTCATCTCAGGATAAACGGTTTTAAACTCTGTTTCCAATACTTTGTCAAGACGCATCATTGTAAGTACAGCCTTGTCTTTATGGTGTGTGATCAGTTCACCTTTTTGTGCCAGTCGTTTGGTATAAATTGAGTGTGGCTCAAAGTACATAATGGTAAGGTAGGCAATGGTTGAAGTAATCATCAAAGGAATAAACAATCCATAACCATTGGTAATTTCAGCAATCAGGAAGATAGCGGTTAAAGGAGCATGCATCACACCAGCCATCAAACCTGCCATACCTACCAGTGTAAAATGCGAAGCAGGCAGATTTACAAAACCAAGCGTATTGGCCAAACGGGCAAAGAAATAACCTGTAACACCACCCATAAACAAAGTTGGGGCGAAAATACCACCAATACCACCACTACCTGTTGTTACAGCAGTTGCAAATACTTTAAAGATGATAAGCAGAGCTAGAAAACCCAGTAAAGCCCATATATTGTCATGCAGGGGATAAAATAGACTTTCGTTAAGAACCTCGGCACTGTTACCATTTAATAATTCAGTTATGGTATGGTAACCTTCACCATAGAGAGGTGGAAACAAAAAGATGAGTAAGCTTAATACTGCACCTCCCGTAATCCATTTTGTAAATGGATTTTTAATAACTCCCAGGTGCTTTTCAACTAACATCACTCCTCTTGTAAAATAGAGCGAAATGAATCCGGCAGCAATTCCTAATCCAACATAATAAGGTATGTTATTCAGAAGAAAAGGAGCTTCCAAAGCAAAGGTGAATTCAACTCCTTTACCCAGAAAAAAATAGGCGACAGTTGCTGATGTTACCGCTGAGATCAATAGTGGTACAATGGATGCCATGGTCAGGTCGAGCATCAAAACCTCCAGTGTAAAAACCAGTCCTGCAATAGGAGCTTTAAAGATACCAGCAATAGCACCTGCCGATCCGCAACCGACCAAAAGTACGATGGTTTTGGTATTCATCCTGAATAATCTTCCCAGAGTAGAACCGATAGAAGCTCCGGTTAATACGATGGGTGCCTCAGCTCCAACCGATCCACCGAAACCAATGGTAAATGAACTGGTTAGAATTGATGAATAATTATTGTGAGTTTTGATATGACCGCCTCGTTTAGAAATGGCATACAGAATTTTACTGACACCATGCCCTAAACTGTCTTTAATCACATATTTTACAATGATAAGAGTAATGAAGATACCAATAATCGGATAGGCCAGATAGAGGTAATTCATATGCTCAACCTTGAAATTGTTCGTCAGCAATGTTTGAATGAAGTGAATGGCATTCTTCAATATGACAGCAGCCAATCCACTGAAAATTCCAACCAACAAACTCAAAATAAGAATAAAATGTTTCTGATTGATATTCTTAACTCTCCAAACCAAAAATTGCCCTAATAATTGATTGACCTTCTTCATAATGGCCGCAAAAGTAATATAATAATAATGAATTGATTTTAAAACTATGGGAATTTTCAGTTAATCCTGGATATTGATTCTGTTATGCGGATTTAAAAATGATTTCTGATTTAATAAAAAAGTTAGTCCATTTTAGGCTCTATCTCAGCCCAGTTTTCTTTACGGGCTATTCTGCTAACCTGCATTTCACTAACACAAAATAGTTTTGCAATCAGGTTTTGTTTAACGCCTTTTTCAAGCATTCCTTTGATTACAGCAACATCATCGATACTTAATTTAGAGCTGGTTACAACCTTGCCAGCTTTTTTACGAGCTTCCTGAAGAACTTTGTGCATTCGTTTGTAGCTTTCTTCTTTGGTTACCCATTTTAGATTAGTATGATAGTTGTTTTGTTTGTTCCAGTCAAGGTGAATAACAACATCCTGATCGGGATGTGTTTTGTCAACAAAATATTCGGCCGTTAATTTGTGTACCAGATATGACTTTTTCTTACCTTCAACTCTAAGGCTTACATTGTAGAATCCTTTGATATTACCAAGCTTTACAATTCGTCCGTTTTCCTTATCGTAACAATAACTTTTTATTCGTCCGTAATTACTGATTTCGTATTTTTTATCTGTAAACGTAAGCTGTTTCCATTGTTCATCTTCAATTTTTCGGAGCTTACGAGTATTTAATTTCGGTTTCATAATTAAAATTTAGGTCAGTGTTAGGTTAAATGATGTACCTAAGAAAATGTTTGACTATTAATAAATTCAGGAAAGAAAGAGTTACTGTTCCCGCTAACTGATCTTAAGTAATAGCAAAAGTATGAAAAAGCAAATATGAAATCAATATCACACTGTATACTAATTCTGTTAAAAAACGTTAAGTATTAATTAGCAGAGCATTATCTTTACAATGTCAAATATTATAACGGCATTTTCTTCATTTTAATATCTTTGCCCAAAAAAAAGATGTCGCTTGGAATAGATCATGCAGATTTGGAAAAATTTATATTGGTTGGCGATCGTATTCTGATTAAACCAAAGAGTCCGGAGAAAAAGACCAAGACAGGCTTATATCTGCCTCCGGGAGTTCAGGAAAAGGAAAGAATTCACAGCGGATATATTGTAAAGGTTGGACCAGGATTTCCGATTCCTGTGGTTGCAGAATCGGAAGAGCCATGGATGAAAAAAGATGATAAAATAAAGTATCTGCCCTTACAGCCAAAAGAAGGTGATTTGGCTATTTATCTTCAGAGTGGAGGATACGAAATTGAATATAAAAACGAAAAGTATGTGATTGTATCACAATCTTCTGTATTGATGTTGATAAGAGACGAAGGATTATTTGAGTAATGGATTTGAATAGAATGGAAAAAGGAGTTAAGACTGGAAAAGAAAATTACTGGAAATCAATAAATGAACCAATTTGGGCCCTGGCTCCCATGGAAGATGTTACAGATACTGTTTTTCGTGAGGTGGTTTTGCGCTTAAGCAGGCCAGGACATGTTCATCTTTTATTTAGTGAGTTTTTATCAACTGATGGTTTTTGTCATCCTGTGGGTAAAGAAAAGGTTTTACATCGTTTCTTTATCAATCCTGAAGAAAGAGAATTAGCCCGAGAGATGAATGTGAAACTGGTTGCTCAGATTTGGGGAACTGATCCTGAAAAGTTTTACCAAACAGCTAAATATATAGCAGAAGAAACCGATTTTGATGGTATTGATATCAACATGGGCTGTCCTATGAAAAATATCATCAAAAAAGGAGCCTGTTCAGCACTTATTAATACACCTGATCTGGCCCGTGAGATTATTGCGGCAACTAAAGAGGCATCAGATCTGCCATTGAGTGTTAAAACCCGTATCGGATTTAAGTCAGTTGTAACTGAATCGTGGATAAGCACTTTGTTACAATCAGAAATAGATGCTTTGATTGTGCACGGTCGAATTCAAAAAATGATGTCTGAGGGTGAAGCAGACTGGACTCAGATAGCTAAAGCAGTGGAATTACGGAATAAAATGAATCCGAATATTAAATTACTTGGTAACGGAGATGTATTATCTATTGATGAGTCGAATGAGAAAGTGAGAGAGTTTGGTGTTGATGGTGTAATGATCGGTCGTGGAATCTTTCATAATCCATGGCTTTACAATCAGGGACATGAGCCAGACATGGAAGAACGCCTGGAAGCCTTGCTATTGCATGCCCGTTTATATTCTAAAACCTGGACGGGTGAAAAAAACTGGTCTATTCTAAAACGCTTCTTTAAGATTTATACCAATAGCTTTAAGGGAGCTGCTCATTTGCGCGCCGAACTAATGGAAACTCATGGCATAGATGAGGTTGAAACCATTGTAAAAGCATTTAAAGAAGATGTTAAAAGACGGGAACACGAAGCGGAATAGTTTTTACATTCTGTCACTCCTTCTAATATCCATCCAGGGTTTTAACCGGCTGAAATTATAAGCATCAATCTATTAGTCTAACAGTCTAATCGTCTAGAAGTCTAATGGTCTAATAGTCTCCTGAAAACATCTTTAATTGATTCCGGTAGGCTGTAAATGCATTTGCCCGTGAGATGAAACCAAGGTATTTGCCATGGTCAATAACAGCAATGTTAAAACGACTTGATTTTCGGAACATCTCAACCAGATCTTCCATTGAATCGTCGGGGCTGATGAAATATTCAGGCATATACATCAGGTCTTTAACCATTGTTGTTTTGTACAACTCAGGTTTGAAAATGATTTTTCTGATGTCATCCATCTTTATCATACCGTGCATTCTGCCATTTGAATCAACCACAGGAAACAGGTTGCGGTGAGCATCGGATACGACATTAACCAAATCACCTAAGGTAGCTTTGGGATCAATGGTGGCAAAGTCTGTTTCAATAAGGTTTTTAACCTCCATCATTGTTAATACGGCCTGATCCTTATCATGCGTTAGTAATTCCTTCCGCATGGCTAAAAGGTGTGTGTAAACCGAATGTCTTTCAAACGTTTTGGCAGTAGCAAACGAGGCGGTTGCAGTAATCATAAGAGGCAGAAACATTTCGTAACCACCGGTTAAATCGGCAATCAAAAATAATCCTGTTAAAGGAGCCTGAAGTACTCCTGCGATCAATCCGGCCATACCAATCAGGGCAAAGTTTTGAACGGGTAATTGATGAAAACCAAGTTTATTAACAATGTTGGCGAAAAGCAGTCCGGTATTGGCACCCATAAACAAGGTAGGAGCAAAAATGCCACCAACACCACCGCTTCCAAAAGTCAGGGAAGTGGCAACGACTTTAAAGGCAATAATAACTGTCAGTAGAATAAACGCTGCCCAAATGCTACCCGACCAATTCTGAAAAATGGTATTCTCGAAAATAAAGTTTGTATTTCCACTCAAGGCACTGTTAATAACATCGTAACCTTCGCCGTATAAAGCCGGGAAGAAGAAAAGTAAAATCCCCAGTAATGCACCTCCTACAGGCAGGCGGATTCTGTGCTTCTCCAGTTTCTCGAACCATTTTTCCATAAAGATATAGATTCGAGTAAAATAGGATGAAACAAATCCGGCAACAATGCCAAGAAAAACATAGTAAACCAGGTCAATCATCTCATAGGTGTGAAACAGTTCGAACGGATACACTACTTCCTGACCCATAAAAATATAAGAAACAATTACGGCCGAAATAGATGCCAGAAGAATGGGGACAATGGCTGCCAGTGTCAGATCAAGCATGATTACTTCCAAAGAAAAAACAATAGCAGCTATAGGAGCTTTAAAAATGGCCGACATAGCTGCGGCACAGGCGCAGCCGAGTAGTAGTTTGATCTGTCTGTAATTCAATCGAAATAATTGTCCTACATTGCTACCTATGGCAGCACCCGTTGAAACCGTAGGCCCCTCTAAACCAACGCTTCCCCCAAAGCCTACTGTCAGTGCACTGGTAACAATGGAAGAGAACATATTATGACGGTTCATCTTTCCTTCGTTCTTTGAAATGGCATAGAGTACATTGGGAATACCATGTCGAACAGGCCTTCGAATTACATACTTAATAAATAAAACGGTTAAAAATATACCAACTGTGGGTGAAATCAGATAGATATATCCATGTTCCTGCCCAAGGTAAGTATGAACGAAATGACTGATCAGATGAACTGATTTTTTGATGGCTACAGCAGCAAAACCTGCTGCTATTCCTACAAGAATACTCAGAATCATCATAAACTGGCGATTGCTGACATGTCGTAGCCGCCAAATAAGAAATTGTTTGAACAGTGATTTGCGATTCATAAGACTTGGGTTAACCTTAGAAAGGTAATCAAATTTAATATTCCTGACTAATAAACTTTTTTAAATGATCAATGTTTAATCAATTGATTGAAATTTTAAACAAATAAGATTAACATTATACTAAAACAGACAAAATATGAACTTAAATAGACTTATGAAATTCTTTGTTTTTATACCTCTATTGTTCTTTGGTAATAATATTCTGGCACAAACAGGTGTACTGAAAGGGGAGGTGCGGGATGCCTATACCAATAAACCGGTTCCTTTTGCCAGTGTGGTCATTTTTAATACTACTACAGGTACAATGACAGATACCCTGGGGCGATTTGAATTCCGTAACCTCGAACCCGGATTCCTACGTCTGCAACTTTCATCGATAGGATATAAAAATGTGGTGACAGAAGAATATAATATCTCTCAGGTACGGAATACCAGTGTGCAAATAAAAATGGAATCGACAGCTGAGTCTTTGGAGGAGGTGAAAATTACAGCCTCACCTTATGCTGTGAGACCGGATGCTCCGGTGTCGTTAAGAAGAATAGGAATTGATCAAATTGAGAAAAGTGCAGGGGCAAATCGTGATATATCCAAGGTAATTCAGTCATTTCCAGGAGTTGGATCTGCCAGTACCTTTCGGAATGATTTATTTGTAAGGGGTGGTGGACCATCGGAGAATCGCTTTTTTATTGATGGTATTGAGATTCCAAATATTAATCACTTTGCAACACAGGGAGCGACAGGAGGGCCTGTTGGTATTTTAAATGTTGACTTTATCAGAGAGGTTGATTTTTACTCCAGTGTATTCCCTGCCGGAAAAGGAAATGCCTTAAGCTCGGTTTTTGAATTTAAACAGATTGATGTTGATGTGGATAAGCCAACTTTTAAAGGAACGCTTGGTGCTTCGGAAATATCACTTACAACATTAGCACCATTAAGTGATAAAACCGGATTAATTGCATCAGTCAGACGATCGTACCTGCAGTTTTTATTTGCTGCTCTTGATTTACCTTTCCTTCCCACTTTTACCGATTTTCAGTTTAAGACAGAAACACGGATTGATGACCGGAATGAGATTTCATTTCTGGGTATAGGAGCCATTGATGTTTTTGAATTTAATAATGATGCAACACCAACTGAGGAAAACCAATATATAATCGGATATCTGCCCGTAAATAATCAATGGAATTACACGATTGGTACTTCTTATAAACATTATTTTGGAAATAGTTACCTGTCGATGTATCTCAGCAGGAATCATTTGAATAATGAAGCCATAAAATACGATGATAATGTAGAATCGCCCGAAAACCTGAATCTGAATTATATTTCAGATGAGATTGAGAATAAGTTCAGAACAGAATATACGGCACGTCCGAATCAGTGGACTATTAACTTGGGTGCAGGAGCGGAATATATCAATTACTACAACCGCACTTATAATAAGGTTTTTATTGGAGGTCAATCATCGGAAATAAATTATAAATCGGAATTGAATTTTGTCAAGTATGCTTTGTTTGGATCTGTTTCGCATCCTTTTTTCGATAACCGACTAACCTTATCCGGAGGAGTCAGAATGGATGCCAACAGCTATTCCGATCAAATGAATAATATGCTTAATCAGTTCAGTCCAAGGGCTTCATTGTCGTTTATGATTATGCCTGAATTTTATTTCAATGCCAATGTGGGGCGTTATTATCAAAACCCTTCCTATACAACTATGGGTTACCGAAACAGTGAAGGAGTATTAGTTAATAAGCAAAATGGGTTAAGTTATATTTCGTCTGATCATTTTGTGGCCGGATTTGAATTACGCCCCAATGATCATAGCCGAATGACGCTGGAAGGATTTTATAAATTGTACGGTAAGTATCCGTTCTCTGTTCAGGATTCTATTTCGATGGCCAGCAAGGGAGGAGATTTTGGAGTAGTTGGAGACGAAGAAGTTACATCAACTTCAAAAGGACGAGCCTATGGTTTTGAGGCTTTGTATCGCACAAAAACAAACAAAGGGTTAAATATGATTGCAGCCTATACTTTTGTACGCAGTGAGTTTACCGATTACAAAGACGATTATGTGGCATCGGCATGGGATAGTCGACATTTATTTACCATTACAGTAAATAAGACCCTGCAACGTAACTGGAGTGTAGGTATGAAGTGGCGCTATGTAGGAGGATTGCCATATACACCATACGATGGAGACAGATCATCGTTAAAAGTAGCATGGGATGCTCAATACAAGCAGTATCTTGATTATTCGCAATACAATACCAGGCGATTGGAAGATTTTCATCAGCTGGATTTACGGGTTGATAAAACCTACAATCTTAAGAAGATGACTTTGGGTTTTTACATCGATATACAGAATGTGTATAATAATCAAGCTGCACAGGCACCCGAATTGATACAGCAACTGGATGAAAATGGTGAATCAATTATTGTTAACCCTAATGCAGCTTTGAATGAGCAACGTTATGCGATGAAAGAACTAAATGGTACTTCAGGAACTGTTTTACCAACAGTCGGATTGTTGATTGAATTCTAAGGAACAGTAACCCCAATGGGCTACTGTTCTAAAAATCCTAGTATACGAAGCATATCTTCAACTCGCTGTTCGTCTTTGAATAAGTAATCGCGAAGCAAACCGTTCTCGTCTCGTTCAATCACTACATGTTTTGGTGCAGGAATCAAACAGTGCTTTAATCCGCCATAGCCACTAATTGAATCCTGATAAGCTCCGGTGTGGAAAAAACCAAGGTATAATTGTTCTTCGTTGGCGTTGGCAATTTTAGGCATAAATACCTGCTGGTTTAAATCTTCTGTATTATAATAATCAGAGTGATCACATGTGATTCCTCCGATATTTACTTTTGAATATGATTTATCCCAATGATTTATTGGTAAAAGAATAAACTTTTCAAAGATACTCCAACTGTCGGGTATGGTGGTCATCAAACTGTTATCGATGATGTACCAAAGCTCGGCATCGTTTTGTTGCTTAACCTCCAGAACCTTGAAGATGATAGCTCCAGACTCCCCAACGGTATATCTTCCGAATTCGGTGAAGATATCCGGATCATCAATACCTTCTGCAGTACAGGTATCTTTGATGTTACGTACAATTTCATTGATGATGTAGTTGTAATCGTACTCAAAACCCAAGTTGTTTCTAATAGGTAAACCACCACCAATGTTGAAAGCACTTAACGATTCACATTGTTTTTTCAACTCAACATACAGGTTTAATCCTTTTTGGAATAATCCCCAGTAATAAAGAGTATCCTTAATACCGCTGTCCACAAAGTAATGAAGCATGCGTAGCTTCACTTTTGGGTTGTCGGCAATTTTTTCTTTGTAAAAGTTCATCACGTCGGCCGGACGAATACCCATTCGTGAAGTATAATATGCTGACTGAGGTTCTTCGTCAATCGCCATACGAATACCTACCTGAATGGTACCTTCAATTAAAGGCATCAAGCGATCTAATTCGTGAAGGCTGTCTAAAACAACAATCAGGTTTTTAAAACCGGCATTGTGTAACTGAGCAATCTTTTGCAGATAACCATCTGTTTTATGTCCGTTCTGAACCAGCTTAATATTTTTGCTTATCAGTCCTTCATCGTGTAATTTAAGAATAATATCAAGGTCATAGCTGGATGATGTTTCAAGACTTACACCATATTTCAGTACTTCTTTAATGATAAAACTGAAGTGACTACTTTTTGTACAATAGCAATAATTGTATTTTCCTTTGTAACCATTGGCTTTAATGGATTTACTAAAAAGGTTTTTAACTCGCTTGACCTGTTCACCTATTCGAGGTAGATAAGAAATTTTTAAAGGTGTGCCATACTTATCAATTATGTGTTTTAATGATACATTATTGAAGTATAAATTTCCATTTTCAATGTCAAAACCCGGTTGAGGGAAATAATAAGTTTGGTCAATAAGTTCGAAATACGATTGCTTCATTTCTGCACGTGTAAAATTATTGCTACTACATTAAAAGATGATTAAATGCTAAACTTAAAAAAGTTCGGCAAAAATATAAATAGTTACCAATTATTTTTATCCTTTAGAGATAAATTAATTCAATGAAGTTAATTTAAATAATTTGATCTAGGGTATTGAAATCCAGTCAATCTCAATTGAGTTGAGAAGAAAAATAAAAAGCAGAGACATATTTTGCCTCTGCTTTAAATATTTTTAAGAAAAAGGTCCTAGTTTTTTAACTGTTCATCCAGGAATCTGAAAAACTCACGTTGCCATAAAATTCCATTCTGACAAGAAAGTACCCAATGGTTTTCTTCAGGGAAATAAAGGAACCTGGCCGGTATATTCATCATTCGGGCAGTGTTGAATGCGGCCATACCTTGTGTGTAAGGTATGCGGAAGTCCTTGGCCCCATGAATAACAAGAATTGGAGTATCCCAGTTTTGAACAAACTTATGAGGAGAGTTTTTATAACTCTTCATAGCTGCCTTATTATCTTTATCCCAATAGCTGCCTTTGTTGTCCCAGTTTACAAAAAACATTTCCTCAGTGATGCTGTACATCTGCTCAAGATTAAAAATACCGCAATGAGAAATAAATGCACTGAATCGCTTATTATGATGACCGGCTAGCCAGTAAATAGAGAAACCACCATAGCTGGCGCCAACAGCTCCCAGATTATCTTTATCAACGAAAGGTTCCTTTGCAACGGCATCAATGGCTGAAAGATAATCTTTCATGTTCTGACCACCGTAATCACCACTGATTTGTTCGTTCCATTCCTGACCAAAACCTGGCAAACCTCTTCTGTTAGGAGCAACAATTATATAATCGTTGGCCGCCATCATTTGAAAGTTCCAGCGTAAGCTCCAGAACTGACTAACCATGCTTTGTGGACCTCCCTGGCAATATAAAAGAGTAGGATATTTTTTATTAGGATCGAAGTTAGGTGGGTATATCACCCAGGTGAGCATATCCTTATTGTCGGTAGTTTTAATCCATCTTTTTTCAACATTTCCCATTTTTAACTGAGAAAGTAGTGGTTCATTAACCTTCGATATATTTATTCCTTCACCTGTTGTGGGGTCAACTGAAATAATTTCGGTTGGATACTGCATTGAGGTTCGGGTGGCAATCAGTTTGTCACCGGCAATATCCACTGAGTTATAGTTGTGAATGCCATCTGTTACTTTTGCATAGGAGGCATCATCCAGGTTAAAAGCATAAATCTCATTCGATCCTTTATCCTCTGAAGTAAACCAAAGTTTTTTTCCATCTTCGCTCCAGGTAAGACCATGAACATTAAAGTCAATCTCTTTGCTGTAATCGGTTTTTGTTCCTGTTGTCAGATCCAGAATAAACAAGCGGTTTTTATCGGCTTCGTAACCATCGCGTTCCATGCTTTCCCAGGCCATAAAATTTCCATCAGGTGAGAAAGTTGGAGCAATATCGTAACCCATCATACCCTCGGTAAGGTTTTTAGTGGTTTTGTCGGCTATCGAATACAAATAAATATCGCTATTGGTTGAGAATGCAGAAGCTTTACCTTCTAGTTTTTTTGAAGTATAGGCAATGTTTTTACCATCAGGTGTAAAGGTAATCTGCTCCATTCCACCAAAAGGTTTGAGTGGTGAGTGATATTTTTCACCTTCCATAATATCAGTTGCAGAACCAACTGTTGAGCCATTGGCATAATCGATATAAAACACATGACTGTATGTGAAATCGTGCCAGCTGTCCCAATGGCGATACATTAAGTCATCTTCAATACGGGCATCTGCCAAAGGTAAATCGGGATAAAGATCGTGAATGTTTTCATCTAGTTTTACACTCTGTGTAAAAACCAGTTTATCCATTGTTGGCGAATATTTATACCCCTCAATTCCACTTTTGATATGAGTTACCTGAGTGGGTTTTGAACCGTCAGGATTCATTTCCCAAAGCTGAACATCGCCTGATTCAGACGACAGATAAGCAATCTTCTGTCCGTCGGGGCGCCAGCTAACCTCAAATTCATTTGCATAGGTAGAAGTTATTTGTTTGAATTCGCCACCTTCGGCAGGTAGCGTATAAATATCTGTATAGGTTCTGTTTTCTTCAATCTTGGTGTATGAAACTGTAAAGACCACTGTTTCTCCATCTGGTGATACAGATACGTTTCCAATACGTCCGAATGACCAAAGAACCTCGGGTGTCATTATTTCACTTTCTACTTTTAAGTCGCGGTTGTTAAAGGTTGGTTTTTCGGCTGTTTGCGGATTACTACACGATATCAATAATCCAAGAAGGCCCAAAAAATAGATATACTTCTTCATGTAATTATAAGTTTTTGATGAATTTTGTTATTAAGTTAATATGATGATAAGGTATTGACTTGCGTTGTTTTCTGACCAATAAATGCGGTTTTAAAAGTAACATCTTTCTGAATATTAAGTTGTGAGAATTATCATGGAAATGATTTCTTAAGAATAGAAACATGTTTTTTCTTGCTTATTTTGAATCATCCTATATTAAGTGTTTAGTGTTTTGTTGTCTGGTTATCATCGTCTTAAATTACTATATTGGGATTCAATTAATCCGAATCCCATGAATAAATCAGACAACAGCAGAAGAAATTTTTTAAAGCTGACAGCAGCCGGTTTAGCCGGAGCAGCTTTAATAAAGAGTGAAACGGCACAGGCAGCCAGTTTTAAAAAAGCCGACGTTATTTACCGTACATTAGGACGAACAGGAGTTAAGCTTCCCATTGTTAGTATGGGCGCCATGCGAGGTGATACCAAAGCTTTAATTGAGGCAGGAATAAAAAGAGGAATCGTACATTTTGACACTGCTCACGTTTATCAAAAGGGGAAAAACGAAGAAATGCTGGGAGAAATATTCCAGAATTATGATCGAAACCAGTTTTTTATAGCGACCAAGGTTGTGCCTGATGATATGGATAGAAAAACAGGTGAGATAGGATCTGGTTTTACTGTCGAAAAGTTTATGGAGTACCTCGATACTAGTTTAAAACGCTTGCAAATGGATCAGGTTGATTTACTTTATGCTCATGCTGTATCTTCCGGTAAAGCAGTGTTGCATCCTGAATTGATTAAGGCATTGAAACTGGCCAAAGAGCAGGGTAAGTGCAAGTTTTTGGGCGTATCAACTCATAAAAACGAACCTGAAGTTATAAAAGCTGCTGTAGAAGCCGGTATTTATGATGTGGTTCTCACTGCCTATAATTTTAAACAGGATCATCGCGACGAATTAACGCAGACCATTGCTGATGCAGCTGCTAAAGGAATAGGCTTTGTTGCTATGAAAACAATGGCAGGTGGTTTTCTGGATGAAGAGCATACCAAGCCGGTTAATACCAAAGCTGCCTTGAAATGGGCTTTACAAAATGAAAATATATGTACAGCTATACCTGGCTTTACAGCCTTTGAACATTTAGACGAGAGTTTTTCGGTAATGGAAAAGCTTAAGATGTCAAAGCAGGAAGAGAAAGATCTGGAATTTGCCCGCGAATATGCAGGGTTGTATTGTAATCAGTGTAGTGTGTGCGCCGGACAATGTAAAAAAGGATTACCCATACCTGAAATTATGCGCTCGTATATGTACACTTATGGTTATCGCGATATGAATCAGGCTAAGACCTTACTTGCTGATATGGGCGTAAAAAACGATCCATGCTCTGATTGTGATAGCTGTACAGTTTCCTGTGTTAAGAATTTTGCCGTTGCTGATAAAATTAAAAAAGTTAGTCGTTTGGTTGATGTTCCGGATGAATTTATCAGCTAATATCGTAAGCGTTAATTTTAAAATAGTTGAATGAAGAAAATTTTATTAAGTGTGATGGCATTTGTTTGCGTCACATTGGTGGGTGCTCAGACTTATCCTGCTCAATTTGAAAATATTGAAGGTTTTACTTTGCAAGGAGAAAAGCAGTTTTTCGACCGTGATAATCTGTATAATTATATCAACGGAGCCTCTGATTTTTATCTGGGTTATGATTTTCAGGATTTATGGGTTGCCGATTATACAAATGATCAGGAACAGTCGTTAACATTGGAGCTCTATCGACATGGTGATAATATGTATGCCTTTGGTATTTACTCTGAAGAAAGACCACAAGCGGCAAACTTATTGGAGATTGGAGCTGAGGGTTTTTACGAAAGTGGAGCTGTTTTTTTTCTGGCGGGTAGTTATTATGTGAAGGTTTACAACGGGCATCCAGCATTGGATGAGGATTCATTAGTTGACTTTGCCAAACAGGTGGCTGGTAAAGTATGCGAAAAATGCCTGCTTCCCGAACAGTTAAGTTATTTCCCTGCTGAAAACAAAATACCTTCGAGCGAGCGATATATGGCCGAGAATTTTATGGGAGTAACCGGGTTTAATGGTGCGTTTACGGCTAAATACAAGATAGGTGACGAAGAGTGCAGATTATTTGTTTATAAGGGAGATGATGAGAGATGTCGTGAGATCATGAGTAAATATTTTACTCGTTTAAAGTTTAAAAAGAAGTTGAAAGAAATAACCTATGTGTTTGATGATCCTTATCTGGATAAGGTTAAGCTCACCTATAAAAAAGGATTTATCTATGGAATGCTGGATTGCAAAGAACCAGAGAAAGTAAAGGGGTTATATGATGGTTTTGTAAGCCAAAATAAATAATGGTTTTAGCTATAGTTAAGAAACAACAGAATAATTAAAATTTAATAATCTATAAAAAAGAGGCATCGTTTCCGGTGCCTCTTGGTGTGTTATTGTCGTCTTTTAGTTCTTCTTTTCGACGATGGTTTTGGTGTAGCCACTTCAAGGCTTACTTTTTTACCTTTTAATTTAGTTTTACCAAGCTTTTCAATTACTTCCTGCTCATAGTCTTTATCAACTTCAATGAAAGAGAAGTTACGAAGTAATTCAATCTTACCTACTTTTACGGTTGTACCTTTAAATTTGCTGTTTATCAGGCCAATGATATCACCTGAAGAAACTTTGTCAGTTTTTCCCAGATTGATAAATAAACGGCTGAAAGGAACATCGCCTCTTCTTCCTCCACCATTACGTCCTTTTGAACGATCTTCTTTATAGATATTCAGATCAGGAGCATCTTTATAATACTCCATAAAACGGTTGAATTCTGCTGCTACAAACTGAGTAATCAACTGTTCGCGCTCCATGGTTGCCAGCTTTTCGTATACGGCAGGCATTAAAGCTTTAACAGGTGAATCATCTTCCAATACTGTATTATCAACCCGGTCGAGGAAGTGGAATAATTGTTTTTCGCAAATCTCGTCTGCCTTTGGAACCCATTTGCGTTCGAAAGTTTTCTTGGCAATTTTTTCTATAGCTTTGATACGATGAGCTTCGCGGGCATGGATGATAGATACGGATATACCTTTTTTACCTGCACGTCCTGTACGACCGCTTCGGTGAATGTATACCTCAATATCATCCGGCAAGTTATAGTTAATAACGTGTGTTAGGTCGTTTACGTCAATTCCCCTGGCAGCCACATCGGTAGCAACTAAAAGTTGAAGGTGATTTTTACGGAAACGGTGCATTACCAAATCACGTTGTGCCTGTGAAAGGTCACCATGAATAGCATCTGCATTGTAGCCATCAGCCATTAAGCTGTCAGCAATGTCTTTGGTTTCCTGACGGGTACGACAGAATACAATTCCGTAAACATCAGGTGTAACGTCAACAATGCGCTTCAGTGCTTTGTAACGATCGCTTGCATGAACCATGTAATAATGGTGTTCTACATTGGATGAACCTGAGTTTTTAGTACCAACGCTGATTTCAACCGGATCCTGCATGTACTGTTTCGACATACGTGCAATATCAGGTGGCATGGTAGCTGAGAAAAGTAAGGTTTGTCTCCACTCTGGAGTTTGTGCCATGATGCTTTCCAAATCATCTTTGAAGCCCATGTTTAACATCTCGTCTGCTTCATCAAGTATCAACCAACGAACATCACCCAATTCAATTGCGTTACGATTGATAAGGTCGTTCATACGGCCTGGAGTACCCACTACAATATGTGTTCCTCTTTTCAAAGCTCTGATCTGAGTTCTGATTTCAGTTCCTCCATACACGGGAGTGATGTACAAATCCTTATAATATTTTGCGTAGTTGTTCAGGTCTTTTGTGATTTGCAGACACAATTCGCGTGTAGGACATAAAATCAAAGCCTGAACTTTTTTATCTTCGGTAATAATCTGTGGTATCACCGGTAATCCAAATGCTCCTGTTTTTCCGGTTCCGGTTTGTGCCAGAGCAATCAGGTCGTTACCGTAGTTTAGAATTTCAGGAATGGTCTTCGTTTGAATAGGGGTTGGTGTTTCGTATCCAAGCTCACCAATAGCTTTCAGAACTTCTTCCGGAAGTCCGCTTTCTTTAAATGTTTGCATAAATAATTCTTTATCCACCCCTTCTCACGATCATGCAGCGATACCAAGAATTAATTATGCTACGACAGTGCTACTGATTGTGACCTGAGTGGTCCTCGTTAAATCGAGCGCAAAGATAGACCTCTTTTTTTAAAAATGTGGTATCCAAACGGAACTTATTGATTTTTTGGCATTAATTAACTTTTTACCTGCTAAAGTGAAAGCATCAGAGAGATAATAATATTCCGTCCGGGTGCAGCAATACCTGATGAATAGGTTTTGTAACGTTTATTAGTAATGTTTTCTATACCAGCTGTAGCTAATAGGTTAGGGGTGATGTGGTATTGCGAAACCAGATTTATGGTTGTCCAACCCGGGGCATATGGATTACCATTTGTGTCGAGGGCATACATGTATGCTTTGTCAATCTCGCTTTCGGGCATATTGTTATATGATACCTCACCATTGTATTGAATATTGAAGTCAAGCTTTAGTTTTTCTGTTTCGTAACTCAGGTGTGTAACTCCAAACCATGGTGCAGCATGACGTAAAGGAGACGTTGTTCCATCGTCGAGTTCTTCCTGTCCTTTCTGATAATTAAATCTGCTGGAAGCACTGATACCTGATCTCCACTTATATTCCATGCCAGCCTGAATTCCATAAACTTTTGCATGAGCAGCATTTTGTATTGCCTGCACCTTACTTAATTCACTATCATACAAAATACTGTCCTGACCGTTCAGTTGATAATCTCTGCGAACCATGGCATTGGTTAACCAGGTGTAATAAGCTGCCATGTCGATTTTTAGTTTTTCAATTACAACAATGGCTGCACCTACTTCTCCGTTGATGGCATATTCAGGTTTTAGATCAGGATTGGGAACTACGACTGATCCGGGTTCTGAATCAAATACTTTACCAATGTCGTCAATATTGGGAGCACGAAATCCCGTCGACAAAGAAGAGCTTAGCTGAATATTTTCATTAGGATTGTGAATAATGCCAAGACTACCGGTTAATGCTCCAGTGTTAAGAGTTGTGTTGTCAAAGCGGAAATCGAAAAACTCATCACTAAATTCGGCATTTAAGTGAATGTAGTTGTAGCGAACACCTCCTTGCAGACTTGTTTTTTTTGTTACTTTATGTAAGTAGTTTCCGTAAGCTGCCGTAGATAACCAAACAGAGCCATCGGGGTAACGTGATGAAGCAGGTGCTGTTATGTTAGTAAAGATGTCTTCCTGAAGTCCTTCTGAGTTGATAGAATTACCGATAGCTTCAAAACCGTAGAATAGACGATTGCCATTCTGATTGTTTTTTTCAAAGTCAACATTCAGATTAATGGCATTAACTTTTTCGGTTCTGTGAGTGATGGATGAACTATTTAAGCTACGGTTGTGTCTGCTTTCTTTAAAATGTTGGTGAGATGCAATAATGTGCATGTGGTCATAGATCTTGGTTGGAGATGAGTGTTGGATGCTAAGGTTATTCATCATCCAAACCTGCGGTCCATAATACCATTCGGCATAGCGCAATGTATTGTTTTTGTATTGTATAAGTCGATCGTAACGATCAACATTTGAAGATTCAGAGTAATTAAAGCTGTAATTCAGTTGCCAGTTATTATTGGGTGTATATTTAAACTTTTGCATCAGGTTCACCTGGTTGTAGGCAGTAGGAGTTTGTAGCTCCGGGTTTGTGTTTTTAATAATCTGGTCAACACCATTTTTTGTAATCACATATTCAGGTCGTAGGTATTCATCGGGTCCATTTGACCCCATCTTTAAATCACTAAAATCAGAATAGGTGAAACTTGTAAATGAAGCCCACTTTTCAAATCCCAGGTTTAAATCAAAATGTCCTGTCGCCTCATTGTTAGCTGATGAATAACGAGTGTTAGCTCTTAATTTAATAAGTGTTTTGTCGCCATGGCCAATTATTGGATCGAAGGTTAAAAATCCCATTACACCACCAATGGCATCACTTCCATAAATTACTGAACCAGGACCAAAAATTACTTCTGCCCGGTTTGTGGAAAACGGATCGAGCGAAATAATGTTTTGCAGATTACCACTTCTGAAGATAGCATTATTCATTCTTACTCCATCAACGGTTATTAATACACGGTTTGTTGCAAAACCTCTTATCATAGGGCTGCCTCCTCCAAGCTGACTCTTCTGAATATATACATCTCCGGTATTGGCGATTAAATCAGCTGCTGTTTGAGGGTTTAAAAAAGTAATGTCTTTGGGTTTCAGGATGGTTACTTTAGAAGGGGTTTCTCTTCTTCCTTGTTTCCACTTTGTTGCAGAAACGATTATTTCATCCAAAGAGAGTTCGCTTGGCTCCAGCAATAATACCCAGTTTAGTTTTTTTAATTGTTGGTAACTAAGAATCTTTGATTCATAACCAATTAGTCTGAAAAAAATACTATCTACATCGGCAAATTCTTCCAAAGATGCTTTCCCATTGGTATTAGTTACGGTACTAATGGTTGGTGTTGAAGTAAAAATAGTTACCAGTTCAAGTGGTTGCAGATTCTGAGCATCGCGCACAGAGATAGTCTGAGCATTACTTATAAATATGGTGCAAACAAATGCAATTAATAAAGATATTCGGATCATAAGATTGAGCCGGGTTGAATATTAGGTTACATCTTTGATATATGAATCAAAGATAGAGTTTATTCATTAACTTCACCGACAAAGTTTAAATTGATTTCTAATATCTCTGGTCTGTTTCCTGTTCTGATAGGAGGTCCCCAGGTGCCAAAGCCTGTGCTGACAATAAAATGAGAATTGCCTTTTTGCTTATAACCCCTGCTTACTTCAAATATTTTTTTCGTGATGTATCCAAAAGGCCAAAGCTGACCATGATGAGTGTGCCCTGATATTTGCAAATCAACACCTGCATTTGTTGCGTCATCCAAATTATAAGGTTGGTGATCGAGTAAAATGATAGGTTTTGAATGGTCAAGATTTCCAAGCAATTCCTCAAGGTTTTTACGCTGGTTATTGGTTCTGTTTTTATCTCTGTCTTCTCTGGCGGCAATAATAAACGAATCATTTATGGTGATGCTGGAGTCACGTAAAACAGTAATGCCATGATCGATCAAATATTCTACAGCTCTTTCAACGCCACCAATATACTCGTGATTACCTGTCGAAGCATAAACTCCCATGGGAGCTTTCAATTCCAAAAGGTTTTTGCCTAAGTTTTGTTTGATAACGGGTTGTACATCTTCATCTACCACGTCTCCTGCCAGAAGTATGATATCGGGATGAAGGCTATTGATAGTTTCAACCAGTTTGCTTGTTTTTCTTGGACCAATAATGGTTCCGAGATGTATATCTGAGGCTGCAACAATTTTCAAAGATTGCATTGATCCTGCATTCTTGTGAATATTAATTGTTTGTTGGTTGATTTTTGGATGCCAGGCATTTAAAAAGCCAATGAGTATGGTTAAAAGAACTCCTGAAAAAATTATGATGCCGGTTATTGTCTTTAACTGATCATAAGCTGCACTTCCTTTCGAAGGGAGGAAGTGGAATATCCAGTTCAATAATCTGATTAGATCAACAGTTATGAGGCTAAGTGTAAAATATAGCATGCCTGCAAACCAGAAGGCTCCAATCCAATGAAGGGTGGTTGCTGGGGGAGCATACCATATTTTTTCCAGAAACCGTCCTGCTGGATAAGCTAAAAAAAGTACAATCATTAAAATTCTGAATGTAGATTTTAAGGTGGTAGTATTCTCCAACCATTGCATTCCTCTTTGGTAAATGTAAAAGTTGACAAAAAAATGAATGCTTAATACAATGCTTAAGAAAATGATTATACTTGCCGTTTTCATAAATTGGGTCTTTAATGGCTGTAAAGATAATAAAGCTATTAAATACAAATGTCTTTGTTTATAACCTTACAGGGTAATAAAATGTTTATGGCTAAAATGATAAATAAACCATCGAAATGGCTACTTATTCTAGGTGGAATTTTTATTCTTCTGGGTATTCTTCTTAGGATGCAGGCGGAATTGTTTGATTGGTCAATTGTTTTTTTTGCTGCCGGAGGTAGTTTGAAGGTTATCTACCTGGTGATAGGTGTCAGTAGAAAAATATTAAAAATAGGCTGGGAGATAATATTGCTATTTATTGGAGTATCATTGGTAATGATGGGGGTATTTTTTAAAAACTATTCTGCATTTGATCATTTATATCGTTGGTTTATTTTGTTTGGGGTCATTTGTAAAGTCTCATTTTTAGTCATTTTCGTTAGGCGACAAAAATTGCGTAAATGAATACCCTATGTTAGTAGTTTTGGGTTGTATAAATATATCATATAAATAAAACATACTAAAATAAAATGAAATATAATATATTGATATATAAATGTTATAATAGATTTATATTAAATTAATAGGATTATATATATTAAAAAAGTAGGCTCATTTTTCTATATCTCATATCTTTGTTGTGTTGATAAATGAATTGATCATTAAATAAAGAACAAAAGATGAAGAATTTAGTGTGTCCGGTATCCCCTGATCGAGTGTTGGAAGCTCAACCACGAATTTCTGCCTTGTTAGTAGTGGTATTGTTGGGATTGTATTTGTTTACGCAATTATGGTTGATTCCTGTTTTTTTGTTTGTCGATTTTCTATTAAGGGGGTATGTGAATGGAAAATTCAGTGTTGTTGCCTATGTTTCAAAGACTTTAGCAATTAAATATTATGCTGATGGGTTAAAAATAGATAAGGCTCCGAAAATGTTTGCCGCTCGTTTGGGTATGGTTTTTAGTGCTCTTATAATTGTTTTGAGCTTATTTAATTTGACCAGCTGGGCTTTGGGTTTTGCCTTTGCATTAATGATATTTGCTTCCGTTGAGTGTTTTTTAAATTTTTGTGTGGGTTGTTATGTATATACATTATTTATAATACCCATGTTAAAAAGTTATTGATGGTATGTGTTTGGTTGTAAATTTGGCACGACTTTTAGTTGTTGTAAATCTGCATTTTAACCTTTTATTGAATTCTGTTTATCGATCACATTTGTAATTTAGTCTATAATATTTAATCATTCGTCAAAAGAATGCTCACTTTCAGATGCTTAACCGTAATTATTAACACTTTTAAAAAGTGATAATTAAAATTGTGTGTTATGAAATATCTGATTACAACTGTGTTTGCCTTATTGATGGCTTCATTAATGTATTCGCAGGATTTTTCTTATGTGAAAGAAATTGAACTTAATGATAACAATCAGCTTAAATCAGCTGAAGAGGATGTATTGGAGTGTTGTTATTATCTGGTAGCTGCCCGATATAATAAAAACGATGAACAGCGCATTGTTGCTACCGACTTTGTTTCGAAATGGGTAGATGCTAAATTTGACAAGGAAGTACTGTTGAATGAAAAGATTAATACAATAACCGAAGAGCGTCAGGAGCTGAATGAGATGTTTCTGGTTTATTATGCTTTACGATATATCGAAAATGAAGGTGGGATAGGCAAGGAAGAATTAGTTCAGAAAGCATTAACAGGTGTTGTTGACTTTTGCGAAAATCCTGTGAATAAAATAAAGATTACTAAGGAGATGAAGAATCTTAAAGAGGTGATTGAAGCAGGAACTTTATCGGCTTATCTGCAGAAATAGTGAGAATTGAGATAAATAAAAACGGGTATTCGATTTAGAATACCCGTTTCTTGTATGTGTTGGAATTACTTCGCTTTAATGGCTTCCATAATTTTTTGTTCCAGTTCTTCCGCTAATTCAGGATTGTCTTTAATTACTTCCTTAACAGCTTCTCTACCCTGGCCGAGTTTTGTTTCGCCATAGCTGAACCATGATCCGCTTTTCTTAACAATTTCAAGTTCAACACCTAAATCCAGGATCTCACCAATTCTGGAGATTCCCTCGCCATAACGAATTTCAAATTCGGCTTTTTTGAATGGAGGAGCTACTTTGTTTTTAACAACTTTAACACGGGTTAAACTACCTACAACGTTTTCGCCGTCTTTAATTTGGGTAACACGACGAATGTCCAAGCGAACAGAGGCATAGAATTTTAATGCGTTACCACCTGTTGTTGTTTCCGGATTTCCGAACATTACTCCAATTTTTTCACGCAACTGGTTGATGAAAATACAGGTTGTGTTGGTTTTATTGATAGTTGAAGTTAATTTACGTAGTGCCTGAGACATCAAACGGGCTTGTAATCCCATTCTAGAATCACCCATATCGCCTTCTATTTCTGCTTTTGGAGTTAGAGCGGCAACAGAGTCAATAACGATAATGTCGATAGCTGATGATCGGATAAGCTGATCAGCAATTTCTAAAGCTTGCTCGCCATTATCGGGTTGGGATATTAAAAGGTTTTCCAGGTTAACCCCTAGTTTTTCGGCATAAAAACGATCAAAGGCATGTTCTGCATCAATAAATGCTGCAATGCCTCCTTGTTTTTGGGCTTCCGCAATGGCATGAATAGCAAGAGTTGTTTTACCAGATGACTCAGGACCATAGATTTCAATAATTCTTCCGCGAGGTAAACCGCCAACACCTAAAGCAAGGTTAAGTGCTATGGAACCGGATGGTATAACCGGAACATCTTCAATGGATGCATCATCCATCTTCATAATGGTTCCTTTACCATAGGTTTTATCAATTTTATCCATGGTAAGCTGAAGGGCTTTCAGTTTTTCCTGGTTTACTTTATTTTCTTTTTTCTCTTTTTCTGCCATTTTATTTTGTTTTATGCTGTTTCTTCAATTTGTCAGGGTAGTAGAGTTATAAATTTAACTCGCTTAATATCTGATTTGTATGATCTTTTGTTTTTACTTTCTCAAAGATCTTTGTTATAGTTCCCTCTTCGTCAATAATAAACGTTTTTCTTAAAACACCCATGTAAGTTTTGCCATACAACTTCTTTTCTCCCCAGGCATTGTACATTTCAAGAATCTCTTTTTCAGTGTCTGCAATTAGGTTGAATCTAAGATTGTGTTTGGCAATAAATTTCTGGTGCGACGAAATACTGTCGGGACTAACACCTATTACTTCAAAGCCTTTACTGGTAAGTTCGTCATAGTTCTCGCTAAGATTACACGATTCAGCTGTGCAGCCGGGTGTATTGTCTTTTGGGTAGAAATATAAAATGACTTTTTTGCCTTTGAAGTCCTCCAGGGTGATTGTTTTGTTGTCCTGATTGATTCCTTTGAAAACAGGGGCTTTGTCGCCTTCTTTTAGTACTGACATAGCTAATGAAATTAATTGGTTACAAATATATTTAATATACAACGAATATGCTCAGGCTTGGTTCAAAAGTTATTAACATGCAATAGTTCAATGCTGTAAGTATTTTGTTAATCGTAATATTATTGTGCTTATTTGTATGTTATTCAATGCTGGTACATTGCATTTAATATTATTGATTAACCTTAGTTATTCTGATAAGCAGGCTGCAAAATCGATAGGTTTGTTTAATTTTGAAGCTGCCAACACAAGAAAAATATGATTTTAACACGTATGAAAATTCAATACATTGTTTTGATAATGATTGCATTTGTTTCACTAAAGATAAATGCACAGGAATCTTATTCTTCAAAACAAGCTTATGATATTTTTAAGGACGGAGATTATAAAGAGGCTCAAAAAGCATATGCTTATTTATTGACTAAGTACGATCGGGAGCCTAAATACAATTATTACTATGGAATATGTCTGTTGCAGAATAATGAGAATATCTCAGAAGCTGTAAAGCGATTGAAATTTGCAGCATTAAAAGGGATTAGTAGAGATGCCTATTATTATTTGGGAAGAGCTTATCAGTTGAATTATAATTTTGAAGAAGCTATTTCGCAATTTAATCGCTTTTTAAAATATGCTGCAGCTTCAGATATCCGTAATGAGAAAGCTGAGATGTATGTGCGGCAATGTAAGGTGAGTGTGGATTTAGCGGCCAAAGTATATCATCTTGATGTATTATCAAGAGATACAGTGCAGAAGAAAACCTTCATTAATTACTATCATCCGGTGAAAGATGTGGGACGGATTATGCGGAATAGTGATTTCTTTGAATCCGGTGTTGACCCTGAGGGAGTGCTTTATCTGACGGAGCGGGGAGATCAGGTTTATTTTGCCTTGCTAAACGAAGCTGGCAACAGGGATCTTTATAAAATGGAAAAGCTTCTGGATGGATGGAGTGATAGTAAACTTTTGAATGAATTGAATTCAGAAGCTGATGATATGTATCCGTATTTACTTATTGATGGACAAACCCTGTTTTTCTCTTCAAATCGAGAAGGAGGAATGGGAGGATTTGATATCTATAAATCAACATATGATTCCGGAACAAAAACGTTTTCTACTCCTGTTAATGTGGGCATACCATTTAACTCACCTAAAGATGATTTCTTATTTGTAACGGATGAATTTAATGATAAGGGATGGTTTGCTTCTAATCGTGAAACAAGCGATAGTACCTTGATTGTATACACCATAAAATGGAATAGTAAGGTGGTTAAAAATCTGGTTACAGATATGAATGTGGTCAAGGAGGTAGCTGCTTTACCTCTTTCTGATCAGAGTTTCAATACCACCGGTAAAACGGATAAGAATGGATCTGTTGATCAACAAAAGAAAAGCTTTGAATTTCGTTTTATGATTGCTGACACATTGGTTTACACTAAAAAAGAGCATTTTAATAGTCAGGAGGCATTGGAATATTTTCGTCAGAGTCAGCAGTTGATTCATCAGAAAGATAGTTTGTCAAACTTAATGAAAGGTCAGCGTATTAGGTATGCAAGAACTAATTCTGATACCGAACGTGATATGTTGGTGAAAGATATTCTTTTGCTTGAAAAACAGGTTTATGGTTTAGATGGCAATATTGAACAAACGCAAAATAATGCAAGATATACCGAACTGACCAGAATTAAAGAATTGATTCGACAAGGAAGGTATATTGCACCTGATCAGGTAAAAACTGAAAAGAAGTCGGAAACAAAGTTGAAGGAGATTCTTATACCTTCGGAATATACCTATTATACCAACGAAGAATTTCAACGGAAATTGAATGAGTTAGATGAGATGTATCAACAGGTTTTTGATCCATCAGAGGTAGCTCAGTTGAAAAAAGCAGACTCTTTATTCGTTTGGGGAAATATTCTTAGTCTGGAGTCATCTAAACTGCTGGAGGAGGCTGATAATCAGCAGTCGGTAAAGGTTCCGGTTGTATCTAATCCATTTAAAAAGCAGGATGAAGAAGAGGAAGAGAATGTTGTTTCGCCAGCTCAGGAAATGATCAATAAATCAAAGGAATTGAAGGAGATTTCTCTGGAATTGTACCATCAGTCACTCGATCAGAAATATAAGATTTATGGTCAAAAGTTAAGTGATGTGGTAAAGTCAAATTCAACCGCAGATTTTTCTTATATAGAACAACCGCAGATCGATGCTTCAACCTACTTTAAAAATGCTAAAGAGATGTTAAACCCTGTATTGGGGTATGACGTGGAAACCTACGAAAAAGCAGGTGCGATGAAGCGATCAGGAGTACAGGAGCAAGAGAAAGCATTGTTTACTTATCTTGAGAAGAAGGAAGGTGGTGAAGTTGCTGAAGAGTTGGTGGAAAAAGAAGAGGTTGTGGGAAAT
This sequence comes from Carboxylicivirga caseinilyticus, assembly GCF_050589785.1. Lineage (NCBI taxonomy): Bacteria > Pseudomonadati > Bacteroidota > Bacteroidia > Marinilabiliales > Marinilabiliaceae > Carboxylicivirga > Carboxylicivirga caseinilyticus. The sequence goes on from NZ_JBNGOX010000008.1 coordinate 123,286, forward strand.
GTACAAAAGACATATCAGGAGTTACAAGGGATGGATGAGGAGGTTAAGAAACCTCAGGAAATTGTTCAGGCAGCTTTTAAGAAAGAATATGAATATCGCATTCAGATTGGCGTATTTCGAAACGAACCAAATGCTGAGGCATTAAGCCAATTACCGGAGATTACAAAAACTGAAATTCCATCAAAAGATCTTACAAAATATTTTACAGGCAGATATCCAAGTTATATAAAAGCTTCAGAAGAATTAGATAAAGTGCGGGCAGCCGGATTTAGTGGGGCATTTGTTGTTGTGTTTAAGGATGGCAAACAAATTAATCTTACAGATGAATTAAAAAAATAGAAATTGGTTTTTTACAAAAAAACTGTTTATTTTAAAGAAACATTTGGCCTATGGTTGCATTTAGTAAAAGAAGCAAGCTTCCTGAGAAGGATGGAAGTAATAGTGAAAAGCGAATTCTTACACTTCATAATGATGATGTTAATACATTTGATCATGTTATCGATGTGTTATGTGAGGTTTGTGAGCACGATGCTATTCAGGCAGAACAATGTGCCCTCATTACTCACTACAAAGGATCGTGCGATGTTATGGTTGGGGCAGTTGACAAACTTTTAACGATACAAGAGCAAATGGTTCAGGAAAAACTTTTAGTTACCATTGATTAAATCACTATGTCATTAACTGTTATTATCTTAATAATCCTTTTAGGATTATTTCTTTTAGTTCTAGAGTTTTTTGTTTTTCCCGGAGTAACGGTTGCTGGAATAGGAGGGTTCTTATTTGCAGCAGGTGGTATTTATTTGGTATATGACAAATATGGAACATCATCGGGTAATATTGCCCTGGTTGGTACCTTGATTGTGGGTATAGTTATTTTGGTAATGGCTTTTCGGTCAAATACATGGAATCGTCTCATGCTTCAGTCAAATATTGATGGTAAAGTAGAAACAGTGAAGCAGGATGTTATAAAAGAGGGTGACGAGGGTGTTACAGTAACCCGTTTAAATCCAATTGGAAAAGTAAGTGTTAATTCCGAACTGGTTGAAGGTCGTTGCCCTGGTCATTTTGTTGATGAAAACACGTCAGTTATAGTTCAAAAAGTATATAAAACATACGTAATTGTAAAACCTAAAAAATTAAACTTATGATGGAAGGTTTCGCTCCAATATTATTGATAGCGGCGGTCGTAGTCGTTGTCTTTTTATTTCTTTATTATGTTCCTATTTTACTTTGGTTTTCAGCTTTAGTTTCAGGAGTTCGTATCTCGCTTATTCAGCTTGTTTTGATGCGAATTCGTAAGGTGCCTCCAGGGGTTATTGTTCGAGCTCTGATTGAGGCTTCAAAAGCAGGATTAAAAGAAATAAAACGTGATGAACTGGAAGCTCACTTTCTGGCTGGTGGTCATATCGAGAACGTTGTTCATGCCTTGGTTTCGGCCAATAAAGCCAATATAGACCTGAACTTTCAAATGGCTACGGCTATTGACCTGGCAGGTCGTGATGTATTTGAAGCGGTTCAAATGTCAGTAAATCCAAAGGTAATTGATACACCTCCAGTAGCTGCTGTTGCAAAAGATGGTATTCAGTTGATTGCTAAAGCCAGGGTTACGGTTCGTGCCAGTATCAAACAATTAGTTGGTGGTGCTGGTGAAGAAACAGTGCTTGCTCGTGTTGGTGAAGGTATTGTATCCTCTATTGGTTCTTCTATTTCTCATAAAGCTGTGTTGGAGAATCCTGATTCTATTTCTAAAGTGGTTTTGGAAAAAGGATTGGATGCCGGTACTGCATTTGAGATTCTTTCTATTGATATAGCAGATATTGATATAGGTAAAAACATTGGTGCTGGTTTACAAATAGATCAGGCAGAAGCTGATAAAAATATTGCGCAGGCAAAAGCAGAGGAGCGTAGAGCTATGGCTGTTGCTCTTGAGCAGGAAATGAAAGCTAAAGCACAAGAAGCCAGAGCTAAGGTGATTGAGGCTGAAGCTGACGTTCCGAAGGCCTTAGCTGAAGCTTTCAGAAGTGGAAATTTGGGCGTGATGGATTATTTGAAATATAAGAATATTGAGGCTGATACGGCCATGCGCGATTCAATTGCGAAGCCCGGACAGAAACCTCCTAAAAAAGATAATTAATTTTTTGAAGCTCCTTCGGGAGCTTTTTTTTTGACTTTTAATTAGTTAATTCCGGACAATAATATTGAAGAATAAAAAGTGCGGAAATTTTTGAAAAAGTTTTTGGAGATATGATTCTATTTACTACTTTTGCAAACGCAATTGCAAATGGGGCGTACGATAGAGGAGTTTTGATGTAATTGCTACTCTCAAAAGGTGAGAGGTAAAAATGGAGAGTTGGGTGAGTGGCTGAAACCACCAGTTTGCTAAACTGACGTACGGGAAACTGTACCGGGGGTTCGAATCCCCCACTCTCCGCTCAATATTGTTTTCGGGGTGTAGCGCAGTCCGGTTAGCGCACCTGGTTTGGGACCAGGGGGTCCCAGGTTCGAATCCTGGTACCCCGACTACTTTAAGAACTTTGTAATGATAAAGTTCTTTGTTTTTTTAGAATGTTGTTTCGGGGTGTAGCGCAGTCCGGTTAGCGCACCTGGTTTGGGACCAGGGGGTCCCAGGTTCGAATCCTGGTACCCCGACAAGTAAAGTATAAGCTCATATGTCAAATGACGTATGAGCTTTTTTATTTTTATTGATTCTTGTTGGTAGTCAAAAATCGTTACATTTATAAATGATACAATCTTCTTTTATAAATAGCTAATATGCATCTTCAGAATCAAATAGATAGGATTCGTGAACAGATTATAAATATCACCTTATCATCGACAGCGATATTTATGATAATAGCTTTTGTTCCCGGACTGTTACGTCTACTGGATACAGGTTGGCAACCTGTTTATCTTGTTCATATTATTGATGCGGCTGTTATTATTCTCTTATATTTATTCAGAGGTTTTATTCCATTGAAGTATAAAACACATGCACTTTTCCTAATTTATTTGTCCATTGCCATTATGGGAATGATTAACTTCAAATTAGTTAATGCAGGTTATTATATATTGGTTGTAGTGTCGTTGGCTACATTGCTTTATGGTAAAAGAATAAGTTTTATTTATTCGGTTATATTCATAGTTTTATACGCTTTAATATTTATTGGTCACCACCATGATTTTATTAATATAAATATCAATCTTGATGAATATCAGAATTATACATCAACATGGTTAGCTGTTGGATCTTCATATATTTTTGTTCTGGTAGTCGTTATAATATCAACGCATGTATTTTATAGTTTGTTTGTAAAATCTATCCGTGAGTTAAATAAAAAATCTGATGAGCTGTCTCAATCGTTGGAGGCTTTACAATTATCAGAAAAGAAATACAAGGATATCTTTGAAAACAGTAAAGATGGTTTTCTATTCTTTGATGATAGACTGTCCATTACAGCTTGTAATCAAAGCTTTTTAAAGTTAGTTGGGTATGAGTTGGATGAATTATTAGCGAAAAATTATACTTACTTACTTGACAATAAAAATTATAACTGGGAAGGATTTATAGAAGGTACTTCTAAAAATGATATCAAGGAAATTGCTCTTGTTCATAAGAATAAGACCTTAATACCTGTGATAGCCAGTGCATATCGAAGCAATGTGCCTGATGGTGGTTTTTGGGTGATTATCAGGGATATCAGAGAGCGGAAGAAATTGGAGCGTGAGATCTTTCAAACTATGATTCAGTCTGAGGAGAAAGAACGAGAACGATATGCAAAGGAGCTCCATGATGGACTGGGGCCATTAATATCAACAAGTTTGATATATGTGAATGCCATCCAGGAGGAAGGTGATATGACTAAAATTAAGGAATACAGTGAAAGAACCTACTCTATCTTGGAAGATGCAACTAATACAATAAAAGAAATATCAAATAATCTGAGTTCACTGATTTTAACCGAATATGGTACTGTAAGTGCCATACGTTCGTTTATTGAAAAATTGCAGCAGGTTTCAGATATTAAATTTGTTCTCAAATCAAACCTTAAAGGTACGTTTGAAGAACTCATTCAATTTACAATTTATCGCATATTAGTAGAATTAATCCATAATTCAGTTAAATACTCACAGGCAAAATGTATTTCAATTCTTTTCGATTATGAAGATGGATATTTAAAGGTCAGGTTTTCTGATGACGGAGATGGTTTTGATTATGCTCAGGCGCTAATCAATAAAAAGGGCTTTGGATTATTAAATTTACAAAACAGGATTAAACAACTGGGTGGGAGTTCCAGTTATTATACTGCACCTGGTGAAGGGGTTAAAGTTGAATTGTCGATCAAAACGAATTATCAATGATTAATATAGTCATCATAGAAGATTTGCCAATTGTAATGGAAGGTCTCAAGCTGCAACTAAACAGGGTTGAGAATTTTAATGTAATTGGGGAGTTTAGTAATGGTAAAGAGTTTATCGATCAAATGGATTCCATTGAGCCTGATATTATACTTACCGATATTGATATGCCTGTGATGAATGGTATCGAAATGACACTGATGGCATTGTCAAATAATCCGGAATTGAAGATTATTGCATTGACCATGTTTTCTGATCGTAAATTCTATTATAAAATGGTTACAGCGGGTGCCAGAGGATTTGTGTTGAAGCAATCATCAGCCGGCGTTTTAAAAACTGCCATAGAAGAAGTATATAAAGGGGGTAGTTATTTTTCGCAAGAGATACTGCGAACAGTGATTGTTGAAATGCAGGGTATTGAAGAAGAGATAATAAAAGAAAAGAAAGAACTACTTAAACTTACCGACAGGGAAACGCAAATAATTCAATTGATTTGTCAGGGATTGAGTAATAAAGAAATTGCTGACCGTTTATTTGTAAGTCTGCGAACTGTTGAAACAACCAAATCGCGTTTGATGCAGAAAACAAAACAACGAAATAATGCAGGCCTGATCATTTGGGCTATCAAAAACAAGATTGTATCCATCTGACATTATACTACCTCGTTATAAAATGTGGTTTACCACATTTAAATTGAAGTGTTTTACACATTCATTTTTGAAGTAAACACAACCAACCTCCTTTTTCCATCGCCGTAAATATCAGTGTTACAAATGAACAGATGGAGAACGAAAAGATTCGAATTGTTATTGCCGAAGATAATGCTCAGTTTTTAGAAGCATTGTTGTTGATGCTTGGTAAGAATAATCAATACCAGGTTATTGATACCTGCTATAATGGAATCGAATTAGTGCAGGCTTGTAGAGCCAAAAAACCGGATTTGATTATTACTGATCTTAATATGCCCGATATGAATGGCGTTGATGCAATTAAGCAAGTAAGAATAATCTATCCCAAAATTCCGGTTATTGCTCTAACAATGCATTTCGAAAGTGTCGTGATCCAACCCATTATTGACATGGGGTTTAATGGGTATATCTATAAACCTCATGTATCAAAAAGACTGTTTACTGTGATAGAGCGTGTTTTGTCTAAAAAGATTATAACTAATACAGGAGAATATGAATAATTTAGTTTTGGAATTATTAAAAACATCCGCTACAATTCCGGTAGCCATTTTGATCCTAAGATTGATTTTTAAGAAGTCGATCATGTTTCAATTCAGTATGATAACTGTGTCTTTTACATTATTTGTTGTGATGGCAAAGTCAGTTGAATTTTATTACGAGGGTGTATGGCAGTTTATTGTAACGCCATTAAATGTAATTATAGGAGCAGGTGTATTTATTTATATTAATAAAATCCTCAGGACTCCCTTAGAAAAATCAATTCAACAGGTAAACGAATTGTCAAATGGAAACCTTAATCTTGAAGTAGAGAAATCGCACTCATCAAACGAACTGGGTCTATTAAATAATTCACTTTATAATTTAATCGAGAAATTGAAAGGAATTATTGGCGATGTGATCGTTAATTCAGAGCAATTAGCTACAGCAAGTAATCAAATGAGTGGCTCATCAGAGCAATTGTCTCAAGGAGCAACAGAACAGGCTAGCTCTCTTGAAGAAGTATCTTCAACCATGGAGGAAATAATCTCCAATATTGCTCAGAATACAGAGAATGCCAAGCAAACTGCTCAAACATCGGTAGATGCATATAATAGTATGAAACTAGTTTCTGAAAAATCACAAAAAGCTGTTGATGCCAACAAGATTATTTCAGAAAAAATTACGATTATCAACGATATTTCCTTTCAAACAAACATTCTCGCCTTAAATGCTGCAGTGGAAGCTGCCAGAGCCGGTGAAAATGGTAAAGGTTTTGCTGTCGTTGCTTCAGAAGTAAGAAAGCTGGCGGAAAATAGTAAAAAAGCGGCAGAAGAAATTGTTGGATTGGCTCAGGTTAGTTTACAACTCTCTGAAGATACGGGTAAAGTAATGATGGATACTATTTCAAAAATTGAAAATACATCGCTTTTAATTCAGGAGATTTCTGCAGCCAGTATGGAGCAGAATAATGGAGCTCAACAGGTTAATAATGCGATACAGCAATTAAACAGCGTTACTCAGCAAAACGCATCTTCAAGTGAGGAGCTGGCATCAAGTGCAGAAGAACTTGCCGGACAAGCGGGTCAGTTAAGAGATATCGTATCCTTTTTTAGCACTGAATCAGGTGATCACAAATTAACAAGTATTATACGGATGAAACCTAAAACAAAAGTGTTTACAGGCAAAGAACCAAAGGTTAACTCTGAAATTGCAATTGCTGAAGAAGAATTGTTTTCCTATGAAAAGTTTTAACGCAGATAGATCTATATATTCTCAATTAGACAGACAGTAATTAAATGGTCACCCCTTGACAGTGTTTAATTACGGCCATCCAACGGGATGGCTTTTTTTTATAAGCGTATTTGTAAATGATGCAATAGGACTAGTAAAGATCATAGATTATTCAAGGATGATACTTTTTTGTCATATTTAGCAACCTCTATGTTCTAATTGTAGATTATTGTTGTATTGAAAGAATTCAAAGGGTCTGGTTTTCCTAATTATTTTGGAACTTAATGAGTCCCGTTTAAATGTATTTGGATATCTTTCTTATACCTAAATGTAGGTTATTACATTTTTGTTATTCAATAATTTATTAATAACTATTACAATTCGTTTTGATGAAAAAAGAATTTATAATTTTTCTGTTATTGCTGTGTTCAATTAAACTGTGGGCTGTTGAAGATCCGGTTGAATATGTGAATCCATTAATGGGTACGCAGTCTAATGTATGGCTTTCAAATGGTAATTTATACCCTGCTATTGCCCGTCCATGGGGAATGAACTTCTGGACCCCTCAAATGGGAAAAATGGGAGATGGATGGACTTATACTTATGGAGGTGTTTATCCCGGAGGAAGATTTGAGCAAAAAATAAGAGGTTTTAAACAAACCCATCAACCCAGTCCATGGATTAATGATTATGGACAATTCTCTATAATGCCTGTAGTAGGCGAAAAAGTATTTATTGAAAAAGACCGTGCCAGCTGGTTTTCGCATAAAGCAGAAAAGGTAAAAGCTTATCAATACAGTGTTTATCTTGCCGATTACGATGTTTCTGTGGACCTAGCTCCAACTGACAGAGCATGTATATTTGAAATGACATATCCTGAAACAGATGAGGCATATGTGGTGATTGATGCTTTTGACAGAGGTTCATTTGTGAAGGTAGAGCCAGAGAAAAACAGAATTATTGGTTATTCAACCCGCAATAGTGGTGGTGTTCCAGAGAATTTTAAAAATTATTTCGTTATTCAGTTTGATCAGAAGTTTACTTCAGCTGATTTATTCTCTGATGATAAGTTGTTGGAGGGTGTTGAAGAGCAGCAAGGTGATCATGTGGGTGCAGTGATTGGTTTTAAAACCAAACGTGGAGAAAAAATTGTAGCCAGGGTTGCTTCTTCCTTTATTAGTTATAAGCAGGCTTTGATTAATCTTAAAGAAGTTGGTGATAGAGATCTTACTGCTATTGCACAAGAGGGGAAAGAGCTTTGGAATAAATCTCTTAACAGGATTGAAGTGGAAGGTGGAAGTATTGATCAATACAGAACATTCTATACTTGCTTATACCGCTCATTGCTATTCCCTCGTAAGTTTTATGAGTTAGATGAAAAAGGTAATGTAGTTCATTATAGCCCTTACAATGGCAAGGTCTTGCCGGGGTATATGTATACTGATTCAGGATTTTGGGATACCTTCCGTTGTTTATTTCCTTTTTTGAATTTAATGTATCCATCGGTAAATATGGAGATTCAGGAAGGATTAATCAATACGTATAAAGAAAGTGGATTCTTCCCAGAATGGGCCAGTCCGGGTCACAGAGGTTGTATGGTTGGTAATAACTCAGCTTCCATACTGGCTGATGCATTTTTGCAAGGTTTAAAAGTGGAAGATACAGAGGCTTTATGGGATGGATTAGTAAATGGTGCAAATAATGTACATCCTCATGTTTCTTCAACAGGTAGATTGGGCCATGAGTATTATAACAAACTGGGTTATGTTCCTTGTGATGTTGATATCCGTGAGAGTGCTGCACGAACATTGGAATATGCTTACGATGACTGGTGTATTTACCAGGTTGGAAAAGCCTTGGGTAAACCAAAGAAAGAAATTGAGGTGTATGCTGAAAGATCTTTAAATTATAAGAACCTGTTTCGTAAGGATTTTAATTTAATGTGTGGTCGTAAAGAAAACGGAGAGATGAGCGATCCATTCAATCCTTTCAAATGGGGAGGCGATTTTACAGAGGGTAACTCATTGCACTACACCTGGTCTGTGTTTCACGATCCTCAGGGATTAATTAACCTGATGGGAGGCGACCAAACCTTCAATCAAATGCTGGATACTGTTTTTGCTTTGCCTCCGATTTTTGATGATAGTTACTATGGCGGAACCATTCATGAAATAAGGGAAATGCAGATTATGAATATGGGTAATTATGCGCATGGAAATCAGCCTATTCAGCACATGATTTATATGTATAACTACTCAGGTCAGCCTTGGAAGACACAGATGCATGTAAGAGATGCAATGGATAAGCTGTATAAACCAACACCAGACGGATATTGTGGCGATGAGGATAATGGTCAGACTTCGGCTTGGTATGTTTTCTCTGCTATGGGTTTCTATCCTGTTTGTCCGGGTAGCGATCAATATGCTTTGGGTACTCCATTATTTAAAAAGGCTACTTTGCATCTTGAGAATGGAAATGATGTTGTTATCAATGCCCCGGATAATAATGAGGAAACTGCATATATCAGGGATCTTAAGATTGATGGGAAAGAGTATACAAAGAACTATTTTTCAATTAGTGCAATTAAAGAAGGTGTTGTAATTGATATTGAAATGAGTGATGTTCCAAATAAAAGCAGAGGAGTAAAAGATAAAGACAGACCTTATTCCTTCTCAAAATAATATTATTATCATAAAAGAAAAGGTGTCGCAGTTTGTGACACCTTTTTTGTTTGAACTCTAATTGAACAAATAATCTTCTTTATTTACTATCTGATAAATTGAAGTTTCTATGATAATTCGTTGATATTAAAATTTCTATGATTTAAGCTTTTGTTGATATAGGGGTGAAAAGAGTTTTAAATAGGCAGTATAGTATTCATTCTTGTCAATTATAGCAACCCTGTAATGTATGTGAGTTTATAATATTGTATTACATATATACTGTTAAACGAATAGTGTTTGATGGATTGTATTACACCAAACTGATTATAACAGCAAGAATGATGTGTTCAGATTACAAGCAGAATAATATATACCATTATTTATGGATTTTCTATTTCAATCATGAAACCATATGATATGAATTGAAAAGGTTTAGGCTGGTAATATTTGCAATGCAGTCACTTTAAAAGTATTTGATAAGGATCAATTCAATAAATCTATTTCTAACTAAATCAATAATCTATGGAAGTAAACTCGTGTTAAAGAATCCAATCCGTTTAAATTAAAAAAGGGGCAGAAAGCGGCAACTTTCAAACCCCCATTGTTTTACAATTAATCGTTACAAAATTATGAAATTTAATCCAAAAACAGGATTGTGGAAGGAATATGCCTTTAAAACCACAGTCCTTTTAATGGTTATCCTTTTATTTAGTGGATACTCATTTGCTTCTGAAAAAGGAGATTCAGAATCCTCAGAAGATTTAACCAGCATGCAACAAGCTCAAAAACAGGTAAAAGGTAAGATTGTTGATGCAAGCGGGAAAGCTATTCCCGGCGTTTCGGTTGTAATAAAAGGAACAACCGATGGAACAATAACCGATGTTACCGGAAATTTCTCCATCAGTGTAGCTCAAGGCCAAACATTACTATTCTCTTTTATTGGAATGCAATCAGTAGAAGTTGTTGTTGATTCTAAGGACTTCTATGATATAACAATGGAAGAAGATGTTGTTGGAATCAATGAAGTTGTTGTGGTCGGATATGGTACGATGCGAAAATCAGATGTGACCGGATCTATTTCTACGACAAAAGGAGCTGATATTTTAAAAACCCAATCGTTTAATGCATTAGATGGGTTAAAAGGTAAAGCTGCAGGTGTAAACATTTTCTCAAATACAGGTCAGCCAGGTGGTGAAAATCGTGTAATCATTCGTGGTATTGCAACCATTAATGCTTCGGCAAATCCTTTGTATGTGGTGGATGGAGTTGTGATGCAGAATTTCCAATACCTCAACCCTAATGATATTGAATCAATTGAAATTTTGAAAGATGCTTCATCGGCTGCAATCTACGGTGCACGAGGTGCCAACGGTGTAATTTTAGTTACAACCAAACGCGGAAAAACAGATGCAGGAGGTTCTTCTATTTCTTATAACGGTTCATTATCAGTTGGAACAATGGCTCGCTATATGGATGTGATGGATTCCAATGAGTGGATGGCTACATTTAAACAAGGTCTGGAAAATGCAAACGCATGGCAAGGTCGTAATTTCACCACAGATTTATCTGAGTTATTTACAGATCCTCGCTTATTCAATTCTGATGGCTCACCAATTTACAATACCAACTGGCAGAAAGAAGCTTCAAGAACCGCTATTTCTCACAATCATCAATTAAACATTCAGCGTGGTGGCGAAAATTCATCAGTAGGAGCATTCTTAAACTATACTGATCAACAAGGTATTCTGCTTAACTCATACTTTAAAAGGTTGAATGCCAAGATGACTTATGATGATAAACCAACTAAATGGTTATCTACTGGTGTTAACTTATTGGTAAATCATACCTGGGGAAACAGAACATCTGATAACCCTTACGGGCAAGGTGCTCTTCGTACAATGATTGAACAATTGCCATTTTTACCAGTAATGTTGGATGGCGTTTATACACAGACTAATATTATTCAAACAACAGCCATTCTTAGAGATAAGGATGATCCTAACAGCGGTACACAAAACTTTAGTCCAGAAGGTGTTGGTAACCCGGTTGAGTTACTTAAAAGATTAGAGGCTAATCAGTGGAGAACTCAAATTTTTGGTAACGCAGCTTTAACCTTTCATCTGGCAAAAGATTTGGATATTAAAACGCAATTTGGTGTTGATTATAACAATAATCGCAGTGCTAGTTATACTCCTGTTACTCCTCGTCCAATGATTAATCAGAGCTCAGAGGGAAGAGTTGGAGCAGGTAACTCAAATATTTTTTACTGGCAGGAAGAAACGTACCTGAACTATAATAAATTATTTGGTGCAAGCTCACTAAATTTAATGGCTGGTATGTCATGGCAGGCATATAATTATACTTATTTCGGAGCTTCTGAAACTGGATATGACGATGATTACTTTGGTTATTATAACCTGGGTAATGGAACCAATCGTCCTTCGGTAGGTAATGACTGGGACAGATGGGCAATGAATTCTTATTTCCTTCGTGCAGCTTATTCTTATGATAATAAGTATATGGCCACGATTACTGGACGTTATGATGGTTCTTCAAAATTCGGACAGAATAATAAATATGCATTCTTCCCATCTTTAGGTTTGGGTTGGTTAGTTTCAAACGAAGGATTTTTGAAAGATAATTCAACAATCAGTAAGTTGAAATTACATTCTTCAATTGGTGTAACTGGTAACTCTGAAATTGGTACATTCCGCTCTCTTGCTGGTGTTGGACAATCGCAAACAATTGTTGGTGATCAGTTACGAATTGTTTCTTATTTGAGTAATATGCCTAATGCAAACCTTAAATGGGAAAAAACCACTCAATGGGATATGGGTGTTGATCTGGGAGTGCTTAATAATAGACTTAATTTAGAACTTTCGTATTATTATAAGTATACTACTGACCTTTTACTTAACCGTCCTTTGCCACTTTCAACAGGGTTCTCTTCTGTAATGGATAACATTGGTTCGGTATCGAACCGAGGATTGGATATTTTAGTTACTGCACATCCTGTGCGCAATGCCAATTTCCAGTGGACTTCAACTGTTAATTTGGGTTATAATAAAAACCGTGTTGAAAAGTTGGATGAAGGAGCTTCTATTGATCCAATTTCAGGAAAAAGACAAATTACAACAGATGGTTTTGTTGGTTATGACATCTTAATCCGCGAAGGTGAAGAACTTTCTTCTTTCTTTGGATATAAACGTGCCGGTATTTATGATGGTAACCCAGGCAATTGGGATGCAGAAACAATGAATATACCTAATACTGTTGGTGAGAAAGTAACCTATAAAGAACGTCAGATTATCGGTCATGGATTACCTCGCTGGATGGGTTCATTTATTAATACCTTTAATTATAAAGGTTTTGACCTGACTGTAGATTTGCAATTTACCTGGGGAGTACAGGTTATGCAGGAATTTTTCCACTCAACAGAGGGACGTTTCTTAACCAGTGGACTTGACCGACTTCATCAGGAAGCATGGCATCCAACTTTAAATCCTAACGGTGAAGCACAGGCAATTCGCTTGTCTAACTTTGGAATGGGTAACAATGCAAATGCCGATGATACCTGGGTTGCAGATGGTTCATACCTTCGAGGTAACCTAATTCAATTAGGTTATAACTTCACACCAGCATCAGCTAAGAAAATTGGTCTTTCTGCATTACGTGTTTATGCGAATGTGAACAACGCCTTTCTGGTTACATCATCAGACTATTTAGGTTTTGATCCGGATAACTCATCACGTTTGGGTGATAACAAATGGGGTGCAAACCGTCAGTTCTTTACTTATCCAAGACCAAGAACTTTCACATTTGGTGTTAACGTAACGTTTTAATTCATTGTAAATTATTATTCGTATGAAATTAAATATAAAATATATAGGTCTCTTTTGCTTGTTAACAGGCTCATTATTGATGAGTTCATGTGACGATTTTTTGGAAGAGAAACCATTGGACTTAAAAGTGTCCAGTCAGTTTTGGAAAACCGAAGCCGATGCACAATCGGCTGTTAACGGACTTTATTTTGGAGGTGTACCATATCTTCACAACATCGATGTTGATGGAGGCTGGACTCCCAAAGCAACTATGTGGGGTGGTGTAATGTCTGGATTATATGTTGATAAGCGTAAAGACAGAACGTTTACCAATGCTTCTGAGAATGCAACATTTAATATTGAATCATTCAATTCTACTGCTCGTAAGTTGTGGAGTGAATATTATATTGGCATTTCCAGAGCTAATTTTGTAATTGCCAATGTGCCGGCAATGTCAGGTGTGTTAGATGAGGCAACTATAACTAATTATGTTGCTCAGGGAAAATTCTTTAGGGCATTGGCTTATTTCTCTTTAGTAAAAGATTTTGGTGATGTTCCTTATATTTCAGAACCATATACTTCAACTGATGGTATATATATTGAGCGTACGTCGGCTGCACAAATTTACGCGAATATCGAGCAAGATTTACTTGATATTGTAGAGGGCAGTGCTTTGCCTGATAAAGCCTTTTACGATAATGGTTGCTATGTAACCAAACCTATGGCACAAGCCTTATTGGCTCAGGTATATCTGCAATGGGCAGGTGCGCCTGTAAATGGAGGTAATGCTATTTATGCGAAAGCTGCTGATATGGCTAAAAAAGTTATTTCTGGCGGAAAACATGCTTTAATCCACCCAGATGGAACTACCAATGATCTTAACTCAGCATTTAACATTATCAAAACAACGAAGTCGTCGAATGAGATAATTTATGCAAAGGAGTACAATCAAACCAGCTATAATATTGGTAACTCTTATGCTGTTAGATCTATTGGAACAGATGCTTTTCAATGGACAGATGCGAATGGTAATACTATTTTCCGTCCAGGTGGTGATGTTTTATACAATGCTTATTTACCTTGCGATATGTTGCTTAATAGTTATGCTGCAAGTGATATTCGTGGCATGGAGAAACAATTTTTCTTCCGTGAATATACTGATGCTACAGGTGTTTCACATACATTAAACAATGTTGGTAACTGGGCGTGGTTTGATGAACAAAGCTTAACAAGCGGTTCCAATGGTGATTATAATATGCCGATGATTCGTTATGCTGAGGTATTGCTTATTGCAGCAGAAGGTCTTGCACGTCAGGGTGCCGGATCAGAAGTTGAAGCAAGAGGCTATTTGAACCAGGTTCGTAATCGTGCTGGTTTAGGCGATGAAACAGCTACTGGAGATGCATTGATTAAATCGATATTAACCGAACGTTTGCATGAGTTCCCATTAGAATTTAAAATCTGGGATGATATTCGTAGAACACGCCTTTATCCACAGGCTGATGGTCTTCAATCTGGTACTTTAGAGTGGGTATCATTATCTACTGCAACAATTCAGAATAAGCCTGATGGTGATAACACAAAAGTTGGTGTTATTCCTGATTATGCTTTACTATGGCCTATCCCATTGAGCGAGATGCAAGCTAACCCTGCATTGAAAGATCAAAATACCGGATGGAACTAAACTATAGTTATTGAATGAATTAATATAAAAGAAGCTGTCTTTGAATGGACAGCTTCTTCTAAAAGAGCTAAAGAGTTGTCGAATCTGAATCATTAATATTTTATTGAGCTGTTCGATATTTTAACTCTAATTACTTTAAACAGATACATTAACTTAAAGTAAGTGTTTCTTATCCTTTAGTTGTATCTGATATAGATAAATCAACATGATGTGGTACAAATTCGGTTAAGCCGATATTTGTACAATGAAAGAGTAAGCCATATTCCCCCTTGATGGCTTACTCTTATTTTTCAAAACAGGAATAGAGAAAACTGTGTACTGTTATTAATGCCTGAATAGGAACTAAATTGGTTTAAATGAATTTAAAATTTAAGTGGTTTATTATTGCTGTTTTTTGTCCGTTGATGCTGCTGGCTCAACCAAAGGAAAGGATTAAAGACTACGACATTTCAAAGGAAAAGGTACTGTATACCATCGGTTATAGCCATTTGGATACAGAATGGAACTGGGATTACCCTACAACAATCAATACCTGTATTAGAAATACAATGACGGAGAACTTTTATCTTTTTGAAAAGTATCCTGATTATGTGTTCAATTTTACCGGATCACGTCGTTACAGAATGATGAAGGAGTATTATCCTGAATTATATGAAAGAGTCAAATACTATATTTCTAAAGGTAGATGGTATGTGTCTGGTTCATCAGTGGATGAAGGTGAGGTGAATGTATCTTCCTCGGAATCATTGATAAGGCAGGTTCTGTATGGTAATCAGTATTTTAAAGATGAGTTTGGTGTAGTAAGTGCTGATTATATGTTACCAGACTGCTTTGGCTTTTTAGCTAATCTACCCTCAATCTGGAATCATTGCGGTCTATTGGGTTTTTCAACTCAAAAACTGACCTGGCATTCAGCAGTTGGCGTTCCTTTTAATGTTGGTGTTTGGAACGGGCCTGATGATAAAGGAATTATTGCAGCTTTAAATGCAACAAGTTATACTGCTGATATTAAACCTCAGTTTAACAATCAGGAGTACTGGGTTAACAGGTTAAATAAGGTAGAGAATGATTATGGAATATTATTCGATTACCGTTACTATGGTGTAGGAGATGAAGGTGGTGCTCCCCGCGAAAACGATGTTAGAAACCTGGAAGATGTGCTGGCTGATAACACCAGTGATATAAAGGTTATTGCTACTTCATCAGATCAGATGTACAAAGATGTAACCCCTGAATTAAGAGCTAAGTTGCCTGTGTATAAAGGTGATTTAATGTTGATTGAGCATAGTGCAGGTTCACTTACTTCGCAAGCATATATGAAGAAGATGAACCGTAAAAATGAATTGCTTGCCAAAGGGGCAGAACAAGTTGCCAGTTATGCAGATATGCTTGGTGCAATTGATTATCCTTATGAAAAGATAAACAATTCATGGGATTTGGTTCTAGGTAGTCAGTTTCATGATATTCTGCCAGGTACATCAATTCCAAAAGCATACGAGTATGCCTGGAATGATGAATTTATCGCTGCAAATGGATTTACTAATGTTCTAAAAAGTTCTGTTGGAGCTGTTAGTGAATTGTTGGATACCAGAGGTAAAGGTCGTTCGGTTGTGGTTTACAATCCGGTTTCTCACCAACGTCAGGGTGTTGTTTCAGTAAAACTACAGTATAGTAAAATGCCGGCAGATATAATTGTTTTCTCACCGGATGGAACTCAGGTTCCTTCTCAAATTGTAAAGGCTGGAGACAAAGAGGCAGAATTACTTTTTGTTGCTAATGTTCCTTCAATGGGAATGGCTGTGTATGATATCAGGGAGTCTGATAAACAACAATCTGTTTCTTCATCATTGAGTATTTCTGATACTTCGCTTGAAAATGAATTTTATAAAGTTACTCTGGCTGCCAATGGTGACATTCTAAGTGTTTTTGATAAGAAGGTTGGAAAGGAATTACTTAAAGAACCTGCCCGTCTTGAATTTTTGTATGAAGAGCCGGACCAATGGCCAGCATGGAATATGGACTGGAACGATAGAAAGAATCCTCCTATTGGTTTTATGGCTGAGGCTCCGGAAATCAAAATTGTTGAAAATGGACCTGTGCGTGTGTCAATTGAGGTGAGTCGCGAAGGTAGAAATTCAACCATTAAACAATATATCCGCCTGTCTGCCGGAGAAGCCGGAAAAGTTGTTGAAGTTTTTAACAGAGTTAACTGGCATTCAAGTGGCGTTAGTTTAAAAGCCGCATTCCCATTAACTGTTTCTAATGAAAATGCAACGTATAACATTGGTGTAGGAACAATTAAAAGAGGAAATAATACCAGTAATAAATTTGAGGTTCCTTCAAAGCAATGGTTTGACCTTACTAATGAAAAAGGTGACTATGGAGTTACTATTCTGGAAGATTGTAAATACGGTTCAGATAAACCCTCTGATAATACATTGCGATTAACTCTTTTATTTACTCCAAAGACACACTCGTGGTATCCACTGCAGAACTCTCAGGACTGGGGTATGCACGAATTTAAGTATGGAATTTATGGTCACGAAGGTAGCTGGGAAAAAGCGGGTTCTGACTGGCAGGGTAAATACTTTAACGAGCCTTTATTAGCTTTTGAGGTGGATGCCCACAAAGGGACTGTTGGTAAAGATTTTTCTTTAATCTCTGCCAATAAAGACGAAATAGGAGTGATGGCTCTTAAGAAACAAGAAGGAGGAGATTATTATATTGTTCGGGTAAATGAGCTTTGCGGAAGTGATTTGAAAAAGGGACAATTGACTTTCCCATGGAAACTTGTTGATGCTTTTGAAGTCGATGGTCAAGAAAATAAGATAGGAGAAGCAGATTTTTCTTCCAATCAGCTGACTTTTGATTTGTCTCATAATACCATTCGAAGTTTTGCCGTAAAACTTGCAACACCACAGCAACTGTCGCATATTGATCAGGTTTCTGTTTCAATACCTTACAATACTGATGTAATGAGTTTTGATACCAACAGACATGATGGAAATCTTGCGTGGAGAAGAAGTTATCCTGCTGAATTGGTTCCTGATAAAATTGTGAGTGAAGGAATTGAATTTCAAATGGGAAGTAAGTCTGATCTTGAGATGAATGCAATGACTTGTAACAACCAAGAGATTCTCTTACCCAAAGGTAAGTATAATAAAATCTATGTGCTTGCTTGTGCAGTTAATGATCAAACTGGCAGTTTTAAAGTGGATGGAACCGCTCATACACTTGATATTCAGGGATGGACCGGATATGTTGGTCAGTATTATAACCGTGTTTTTGCAAAAGATAATGTGACTGTAACTAATCTTGAAGATGCTTATTATAAAGATAGTAACATAGCATGGTTTGCTTCTCACAGACATAAGGCTTATCCTTCAGAAAATGAGGCTTACCAGTATAGCTATATGTACAAATATGAACTGGATATACCAGTTGGAGCTAAAAAACTAGTGTTGCCGGATAATGATCGAATTAAGATTATGGCAATAACAGTAGCCAATCAGCAATCAGATGTCGAATGTTTACAGGCATTGACTGATGATTTCAAATATGAATGATTCCCTGTTAGATTAATACCAATTCGAGTAACAATTGGGAAGAGATATGAATCTCTTCCCAATTATTGTATATAGGGATCTCATTTTTTGTACGGCTGAATTGATGTATAGTGTATTCTTTAAAGAAGGATCATACAATTGACAAACAAATTGCATCAGATTCACTTTTGCATTGTGGCTAGAAAAAGACAATGTCTTAGCGTATATAATAAAACAAAATAAATAATTAGATAGTTTGTATACAGAACTAAAAATTACATAAAATAAAAATTATATATAATAGAATGGAATGATAATAGAGTCTTTATTATCTAAAACTGTAATAAATAAAATAAATAATATTAAATAATAGGCTGAAGGAAATAAAAAGGTAAAATCTCTCAGTTTTACTAGTATTAAAAAGTGTCCTTCAGCCTAAAGTTATTTTATAGTAATTACAGCCCGAACCGGAAAGTGATCGGAAGGAGTGCAGGCAATATATTCTTTCATTTTTATTTCCTGAGGTGAATTAGGTGTTGTTACCATTTTATAACCAGGAATTTCACTTCTATAAGTGTCAGTTAAAATACCATACTGATTAACAGATATGTCAGAGCTTACAAAGATGTGGTCAATTCGACTGTCTGTTTTTAAGTTAGGGTTGAAATTGTTAAATGTACCATTAAGTGCTAATCTGGTTTTACTTATTTCGTAAGCATCATTTAGTATGGAAGAATTTGCTAAAATAGCATAGTTAGCACTTGATTGATCAACATTAAAATCACCGGTAAGAATAACAGACTCTTTGCCACACATTTCTTCAATTTTTTTAAGTACCAGCTTGGCGCTTTCCTTTCGGGCTTCCACTCCAATATGATCCATATGAAGATTGAAACACCAAAAATCTTGGTTGCTATCTGTAATGATGAATTGTGCCCATGTGCATATTCTGGGAAGTGCAGCGTCCCATCCTCTGTTAGGTTTATCTGTTACTTCTGACAACCAAAAATGTCCAGAATTTATAAGTGTTAGCTTGCTTCTCTTGTAAAAGATTGGGGCGTATTCTCCAGCTGTTTTACCGTCATCTCTACCTACACCAACAAATGAATACTCAGGCAGTCTGTCAAGCATATCGTTTAGTTGAGTATGCAGTACTTCCTGTGCGCCAAATACATCAAAATCATTGTAATGAATCATGTCACAAATAACAGGCGCTCTTTGGAACCATCCATTCCCATTTATTGAATCGGATTGGTTTTTGTAACGGATGTTAAATGTGGCCACTGTTAATGAACTCTCTTTGCTACATTGACATTGAATGAACAGAAGTACAATAACTATGGAGGTAAAGATTTTCAATGTTTTCATTTTGATGATTTAAGGGAACCGGACTACTTTAAAAGCAGTCCGGTAGGTCTAAAAAAATCCAGATTAGAATAATATAAAAAACAAAGGGTTAAGATTGGTAAATTTTAATTTCTTAGTTCTTATTTAAAAAGTTTTGATATTCATTCCATAAAACTTCAATGCCAGAGTCAGGTCCGAAAACTTGTTTCATAGCCATGTCAAAACTCCAAATAGGTAAGTCTCTCACAGTTAAATGAAACTTTTTAATTGCATCCGGATCCTTCGTGGTTAACCATTGAAGAAAAAAACCGGTGGTTTGATAACCGTCTAACCAATGTCCACCTGGTTTTCTAAGTTTATTAATATCAAAAAAGCCTGCTTCGGCACGGACAGCATCAGCAAGTCCTTCGATACAGGCCCAAAATGTTTTGTTGGTTGAGTAACTGCCTATTCCACTGGGTTCAAATTGATAAGCATGTGTTAGTTCATGAAAAAGAACCCCTCTGGTTTCATAGTTTAGTTTAAATAACGATTCATTAGCTGATTTCTCAATGTGTTGAGTGCTAAATACAATTGATACTACTGGTGGTTGACCACTTTTTGCTGATATTCCATTATAGTCACTTAATTGATAGGCTATTTTTTGGATATCGTTCATTGTATCTTTATCGGTATAAAAGAGTATTTCTGCTACTTTTTGAGCATGGTAACGAATGAAGTTATCGGGATTTTGAACCAATTCTTCGTATTGTTGACTACCCAGTGTGTTTTGAGCTTTGTTCTCAAATTGAATTGCAGGATAAGCGAAATCTTTCCATAACTCCACTGTGTTGCCCGAAAAAAGCTCTATATCACCAATCTTCAGCGTATCTCTGTTTTGAGTTTCTGCGATTATTAGGTATTGATCAAATCTTTTGGGATTTTGTATAGTATAGGATCTTTCCTGATATCGGGCGCAAAAATATTGGTGTGCTCTTTCATCTATTACTGTCCAATCGATGCCATTATTGCTGCCTTTAAGAGTCCATTTATATGGATCGTGCTTTGGGTCACTACCTGATGAATAGATATGGTAACTTAAAGGTTTTTTCTGCAAAGGAGATAGTATGATAAGTTCGTTGCTCCCTGTTTTACCAATAGCCGCTGTTTCCGGATTTTGGTCATAAAGAGCAGGTAAATTAATCATCTCTTCCTTGCACGCATAGGTTAATTGAGCTAGTATCAGGAAAAATAAGACTCTTAGTGCCATAGGTTTTAAATAGTTTCTTTCTTACAAATAGAATTCTTTTGCAAGTATAAAATGGATAGCAAAATATTGTTTTGCTGTGTGTGTCAAATTAGTGTCAATACTTGTCTATGGCAGAAAATAACAATGTTTTGGCAAGCCGTGAGCTTGTTAATCAAGAAAAAGATAGGTTGATTAGTGAAAATATGGTTTAATTGTATCCCGGAGAATTTTATTCCAATTCGCTCATTTGTTCTTTTTGTCTATATTCTTTTGGTGTCATGTTAAACTTTTTATTGAACTCGCGATAGAAATATGACTTGTTTGAAAAACCTGTTTTGTAAATGACTTCCTGAACAGATAGCTTTGTGGTCAGTAATAATTTTGCTGCATGCTTTAATCTGAAGTCTTTTATAAAATCACTTGGAGAAAGAGTTGAAACATTTTTAAAATAACGATAGAAACTTCTAACATTCATATTTAATTTATCGGCAATAAATCCGGGTTTCAAGTCTTCACTTTCAATGTTCTCATTAATAATTGTAATCACCTTCTTTAAAATGGCTTGATCCTCAGAGTGTATCAGTTTTCCATCCGTTACTTCATAAGTGCTTTTCGAAGATTTATAATACTCTCTGAGTTCCATTTTATTCTTGAGTAATCGATTAACGATTGAAACCAAAAGTTGAGGTGAGAAAGGTTTAGTGAGGTAGGCATCTGCACCAATGTCATATCCTTCAGATTGTTCGTTGTTGGTAATCTTCGCAGATACAATAATTACAGGTATGTGTTTGGTGTAATTGCCACTCTTAATTTCTTTTACAAAGTCAAGGCCCGAAATTCCGGGCATTACAATGTCTGTTATAATTAAATCAGGTGTTTTTTCCTTGATTATTTGTAAAGCCTGAATAGCACTGCTGGCCTCAAGAATATTATATTCTTCTGATAAATTCCGGCTTATTAACCAGGTAATGTCTTTGTTGTCATCAACCAATAGAATGGTCTGTTGTGTGTTATTGCTTGTTAATAAGAGGTTTTTGTTTAATTGATCCGTTTCTGATTGTATGTCAGTTTCAGTGTTTTGATCTGTTTGATTTGGTAATAAAATAGTGAATTCGGCATATTCTCCAACCTTACTTTTTACATCAATGGTACCTTTTAAAGAGGTAACGAGACTTTTGCAAATTGATAAGCCCAGTCCGTTGCGTGAGGCAGTCGAAATGTTAGTTTGTTGATTAGAGTCATTTAGAATCTTGAATCGGTTAAACAACTTAGGAATTTGCGATTCCTCAATTCCAATACCTGTATTGTAAACTCTTAATAGTAATTGTTCGTCTTTAACTGTAGCTTCCACCTCAATGGTTGCACCGTTTTCGGAATATTTAAATGCATTGGAAATTAGATTGTTTAGTATCTTCTTTAAAAAAGCAGAATCAGTATGCCAATATAGTGAATCGGGATAAATGACTTTGAATCTAATATTGTTGTCTTTGACCTGCTGTGTAAATAATTCGGATACATCTTTTATTAAATCACTAATACAAACCGATGTAATGTGGTGCATGTCAAAACCGGTATCTTCGATTCTTCTAAAGTCAAGTATCTCTTGTATTAAATCATTCAGATTGGTTACGTTACTTTTAAGTACTGATGTTAGTTTTCTAAGGCTTTGATTTTTATCGGAATGTGTATCAATTTGATCTGTTAAACCATTGATTAGAGTTAGTGGTGTACATAATTCATGCGTGATATTGGTGAAGAAGTTAAGTTTTGATTCCAGTAACTTCTCACGTTGTTCTTCTTCAATTTTTTGAGTCAGAGCTCTTTGCTTTTTGCTGGATCTTGCATTTAGGTACTTGAGAAATAAAATTATTATCAGTATGCCCAGAAGGGTGTAGCTCACCTTCATGTATTTAGTAAGATACCATGGGGGCAGTATTTTAATTAGAATAGAACTTTCGTTGAATTCGGAGTTAAATACATCATTATTGTATTTAATATGGAGCTTGTATTCTCCTGCAGGCAATCTTCCAAATTGAACTTCATTGTTTTTTTGCAGATTGATCCAGGCTGTATCAAAACCTTCCATCATAAATGAATATTCGTAGTTGTCAGCACTGTAATTGTCTACAGTGACGAATGAAACAGAAAATGCATTAACTGATGACGGTATTGTGATTTCATTCGATTCAGAATCAAAATGGTCTGTCCATCTCACTTTTTCACCCGAAAATTTAAGGTCGAAGAAAGTTAGGTTGGTGGAGGTGTTGATGTGGTTGAAATCGTGAGGATCAATCCAAACTAATCCGTTTATTCCGCCGAAAAATAGCTTTTTTGAATCCGGATCCTGAAAGTAAGCATCGTCAGAAAACTCTGTAACTTTCAGATCCTGCACATAATTATGGAAATAATCATTGCGTGGATTATATTTGGTTAACCCTTTGTTGGTACTTAACCAGATGCAACCATCTGTGTCTTCCAATATGCCATGAATCATATCGTTTACCAGTCCGTCCTTGCGATCAAACTGCTTGATAAGACGGGTTTGATTATTGGGAAGCAATTGCATTTTCGTTAAGCCGGAACTGGCTCCAATATAGAAGATCGAATCTTTACTTTGATAAACGGACAGAACATCACCAATTGCTGAATAATCTGCACTATTCATAGGAATAAAGCTGTATTCTGATGTGTTAATGTTGAATTTAATCAGGCCATAGCCTCCTCTACTTCCTATTAACAAAGTTGAATTGCCAATGTATTTAATGGCGTGAAATTCATTGCAAACTCTTCCATTTTTGTTGAAAGAGAAATTCTTAACAGAGTCTATAACGAGCTCATTATTCGCATTGTGATATTGTATTTTTTGCAGCCCAACACCTGCTGTGGCAGCCCATAATGTTTGATCGTCTGTTTCGCAAATGGAGTGAACCTTTTGTATTTCAAAGTTGGCATCGTTTTTTGGTGTAATTACTCTTTTTTTGTCGAATGAGTAATACGAAAGCCCTGGGCCTTCGGTTCCTATCCATAAAATATCTCTGTAAATACTTTTTGATATTGAAAATACCAGGTTACTGGAAAGTCCATTGCTTGTTGTATATGATTTCACCTGTTGGCTCAGAATCTGGTTATCGCTTGATTCGTTGTAATCGCTTATAAATACAACTCCTTCTCCTTTGGTTCCAATCCACATGTCATTGTTTTCAGTGTAAATGGTTCTGATTGGTTTTTGCAAATTAAAAGGAAGCTGATTGAGTGTAATATCTTGAAAGTTTTCAGGTTTGTCGTAATACATTTGAACTCCTTGTCCGTCGGTTCCAATCCATAAAATATTCTGACGTATATCACTCAAGAGAGAAAAAACGCCAATGTTCATATTAACCTCTTTTGCTTTATACTGATTATTTCTTTCCAATCTTAGTACACCATTACTAATAAAAGCTATGTAGATATCATTTTGAAAAGGAGTTATCTGAGAGATTTTACCGTATTTCTCAATTAAAGAACTGATATCAGAAATAAAAACAGTTTGATCAGTTTCAATTATTTTTTTGTAAATCCATCCATTGGAGTCTATCCAATAGAGAGTATTAGCTGCGATAGTAGCATAAGTAACAGGGTATTTATGTAACGTTTGAGTGGTGTTGCTTATTATTTTTTTTGTTTTGCTGTCTAATTCAATATGTATAATTTCTCCGTTGCTCAATAAAAGTTCAAACTGATTATTATTTGTGCTATAAATGGTTTTAACATCATCTTTAATAATGTTGTCAATTTCAATAGGTGTAAAATGTTTGGTATCTGGTGTGTAATATTGTATTTGATTGTCTTTTAAAATAACACATGTATTACCTTTGTTATCGCTACAGATGAGTTTTGCTTCAGGACATTCAGGATGAGATTCCGTTACTTCTTTGTTTGTGATGGAGAATTTATTTAATCCTAGAAAAGTTGATACCCAAAGATAGTCCTTCTCTGCTGGTGTAATTTTGTGGATTATATTACTGCAGAGTGATTTTTCAATTTGTAAATCAAATCGATATACGAATATGTTTTTGCTGTTGTAAAGATTTAATCCATCGTAAGTTCCGATCCAAAGGTATCCGTTATCATCCTGATGCAGACATAATATCGCCTTATTTGAAATATCTATATTTTCTGCTTTATATAGCTTTAGTTCTTCGGCATTGGTGTTTTTTGTAATTGCAATAAATCCGCAGATGAACAATAGAATTAAAGCTCTAATGTTGTATAAGGAATCGTTTATTTTATTAAAACTGATCATATTTACAGATATTCAGGTTGTTATAAAATAAAGCATTCAATTTCTTGATATACTTCAATTCAGTATGGAGGAGCACTTTAGATCAAACTAGAAATTAAGTTCCTCTTTTACACTTTCCATATCTTCTGATTCTTTCATTATCCCTTCACATAAACCCAATGAATTATCAGACATAAATTTTAATGCAAAGAATACGTCAAAAAATGAAAAATTCAAATTAAATCAAATAATATTTAAAAATTATGTTGTGTCTGTAAAAAAAAATATACATTTTTGGGACGGGTAAAAAAATCTTATAAAATCTATAGATAGAATAATATGTAAAACAATGTAATGATTGAATTATGTATTAAAAACTAGTAGATGAAAAAGTGGTTAAAAGGTTTTGGTATATGTTTGAATATTGCTCTTATCTCATGTCAAACAAATATCAAACCAGATGATTGTAGTCCATCAGAAGACTATAGTCAATATGTAAATCCATTGGTGGGAACTTTTGGGGAAGGAAATACCTATCCCGGAGCGCAAGTACCGTTTGGAATGGTTCAGATTAGTCCTGATACCGAAAAGTGGGAATGGGGAGCAGCTTCCGGATATGAATATTCAGATAGTACAATCTATGGCTTTTCGATGTTGCATTTACATGGCACCGGGATTCCGGACATGGGCGATATTCTGATTATGCCAACTGTAGGTGACTTAAAGTTACATTCAGGTAGTAAGGATAAAAAAAATAAAGGTTATTTATCTGGGTTTAGTCATGCTAATGAACAAGCCTCACCTGGATATTATTCTGTTCTTCTCGACGATTACAATATTAGAGCAGAGTTGACATCTACGAATCGGGCAGGAATGATGCGCTTTACTTATCCTGAAGTGGATACTGCACGCGTGTTGATCGATTTAAGTCATGTTCTTCGGTGGGATGTTGTTTGGTCTAATGTACGTGTTCTGGACGATCAGACTATTGTTGGTATGCATCAGGTAAAAGGCTGGGCAAAAGAAAGGTATGTTTATTTTGCTGCGCGTTTTTCAAAGCCATTTGATGATTGTCGCATATTCTCAGACAAAAAAGAAGTACGTTACGATTCATATAAAAACTATCGTTTTAGAAGTAGTAAGGAAGCCTCAGGAAAGGATATTCAGGTGGTAAGTGAATATTTTAATATGACTTCAGATGAGCATCTTCAGGTTAAAGTTGGTATCTCAGCCATTAGCACTGATAATGCAATTAATAATCTGGATGAAGAGATTTTCGATTGGGATTTTGATAAGGTCAGGTTGGCTGCAAGAGATTTATGGAATAAAGAATTATCAAAGTTCGATGTGAAAGGCTCAGATGTACAAAAAGAGACTTTTTATACTGGCGTGTATCATGCATTTATGGCACCGGTTCAGTATAGCGATTACAATAATGAGTATAGGGGATTAGATCAGAACATTCATCAACAAAAAGGATTTAATAACTATACTGTTTTTTCGTTGTGGGATACTTATAGAGCTACACATCCTTTGTTTTGTCTTGTTCAACCTGAACGAAATGCGGATATGATCAATTCGATGCTTTCTCATTACGATCAAAGTGTTGATAGTTTGTTGCCAATTTGGTCATTTTGGAATAACGAAACCTGGTGTATGATTGGTTATCATGCGGTGCCGGTTATCACCGATGCCTATTTTAATGGTATTCAGGGAGTAGATTGGGAAAAGGCATTGGAAGCCTGCGTGAAATCAGCAACCCATAAAGAATATGATGCAGTAACAGATTACGAGCAATTAGGATATGTCCCTTATGATCTGGAAAATGAGTCGGTATCAAAAACACTTGAGTACGCTTATGATGATTATTGTATTGCCCGTTTAGCTAAAGCTTTGGGTAAAGATAAAATCTATGAAAGATTCTCAAAACGTAGTTTAGGTTATAAGAATTTGTTTGATAAGCAAATTGGTTGGATGCGCCCGAAGGATAGTCAGGGAAATTGGATGGAACCTTTCGATCCGTTTTATTTTCAACACTTAGGAGCCTTTACTGAAGGTACGACATGGCAGTATTCATGGTACGTTCCGCATGATGTAAATGGGTTAATCAATTGTTTTGGCGGAGCTGATATTTTTGAAGCTAAACTAGATTCGTTATTCACGGTTAGTCATGGTGAAGAATATGACGGGACGGATGATATTCAAGGAAGAATTGGGCAATACTGGCATGGTAATGAACCCAGTCATCATATTACCTATTTCTACAATTATATTGGTAAACCCTGGAAAGGTCAGAAATTGATTCGTGAGATCATCAATACACAATATGGTAATAAACCCAACTCGTTATGTGGTAATGATGATTGTGGTCAGATGTCGGCCTGGTATATTTTTTCAGCCATGGGCTTTTATCCGGTGGCACCTTCATCGGGATATTATGTACTGGGAAGTCCTGAATTACCTGAAGTGACAATGAATCTATCTAATGGAAAGCAGTTCAAGGTCGTTTCAGAAAATTACGGTGAAGAGAATTACTACGTCAAAAAGGTATCCTTAAATGGAGAGGAGTTAAAAAGAAGCTGGATTTCTGTTGAAGAGGTATTGAGTGGGGGAGAATTAGTTTTTGAAATGTCATCAACGCCTGAAGAGGGTTTTGGAATTGGAGAAGAGGCTATACCTCCGTCACTTGTTTGGTAAAGTTGTTCTAAAATTGAATGATAAAGTTCCTCATTACATCATTTTTGCGGAACTTTTTAAATGAGCTAATTTATAGGGGATTGGATTTAATCTGATCCTTCTGATTATTGAATATATAATGGTGAAAATTAAATATGTCCTTTTTGTCGTATTGATAATTATGCTGGTGTCCTGTCAGGAGAAGGATTATACTAAATTGGTGAATCCTTTTATTGGAACAGGTGGCCATGGTCATACCTATCCTGGGGCAGTAGTTCCCTTTGGTATGGTTCAACTGAGTCCTGATACGCGAAATGACAATAGCTGGGACGGTTGTGCGGGTTATCATTACAGTGACAGTGCGATTGTTGGTTTTAGTCATACCCATCTTTCAGGAGTTGGAGTTCCTGAATATTGTGATATACTTTTTTTACCGCATACCGGAGAAATATCACTTGATGCAGGAACCAGAGAAAATCCGGGAGCCGGTTATCGCTCATATTATCAACACGGCTCTGAAGTGGCTGAACCTGGCTATTATAAGGTAATTCTTGATGATTATAAAGTTGATGTTGAGTTAACAGCAACCACACGTGTTGGATTACAGAGATATCGTTTCAATGGAGATTCTCAACCCAAAATATTACTGGATCTCATACATCGGGATGAAGTAATCAATTCGGCAATTAATATTAAGGATCAAAGTAGTATATCAGGTTATCGATTTTCAAAAGATTGGGCAGGCCGGCAAAAGGTATTCTTTTCAACTCAGTTTTCCGTTCCATTTAATAAGGTGCAATTCTATCAGAATGGGATAGAGGTTCAAAATATTACTGATGGAAAAGGTGGAGTACAGGCTGTTTTTTCTTTTCCAGAAGGTGTCCGGGATATTCAGGTTAAAACAGCGTTATCGTCTGTTAGTGAAGAAGGAGCTTTTAAGAATCTGAAGAAAGAGCTTGATCGTTGGGACTTTAATGCAGTTCGTAAACAGGCACATGAACTGTGGAATGAAAATTTGGGTAAGATTGATGTGGAAGCAAAAAATAAAGAAGATCTGACTAACTTTTATACCTCATGGTATCATTGTTTGGTTTCACCAAATGTTTATTCCGATGTTGATGGAAATTATAGGGGAATGGATGATCAGATACATCAGGCGGAAGGCTATACTCATTATACCATTTTTTCTTTATGGGATACTTTCAGAACATTACATCCATTATTAACCATTACTCACCCTGAGGAAACCAGAGATTTTATTTGTAGTCTCATAGATAAGGGAGAACAGTTTGAAACCTATCCGATGTGGGAACTGGCAGGTAATGATACACGCTGTATGATTGGTTATCATGCGGTTTCAATTATAACAGATGCATTCAAAAAAGGTATACGCGATTTTGATCATGAAAAGGCTTTGGATTTAATGTTGGCAACAGCCAACAAGGACTGGCGCGGCATGAAAGACTATCGTGAAAAAGGTTTTGTTACGGCTAATAAAAGTAGTCAGGCTGTTTCAAAAACGCTTGAATATGCCTACGATGACTGGTGTATTGCTGAATTCGCCAAATCAATTGGTAACGAAGAGGTTTATTATGAGTTTTTAAGACGTTCGCTTTTCTATAAAAACTGTTTTGATCCAACCAGTGGATTTATGAGAGGCCGAGAAAATAATGGAAATTGGGTGAGTGATTTTGATCGTACAACTGTAGGTTATCATTATACCGAAGGAAATGCATTTCAGTATAGTTTCTTTGTTCCTCACGATGTATATGGATTAATTCAGCTAAAAGGAGGAACAGATGCTTTTGAAAATTGGTTGGATAGTTTATTTGAAACAGAGATAGTGGAAGAATTGCACGAAAATTCAGATGTGTCAGGATTGATTGGTAATTATGCTCATGGGAATGAGCCAAGTCATCATATAGCCTGGATGTATGCATGGGTGGGCAATTATACCAAATTAACTGATCGAATAAGGCAGATAATAACAACTCAATATGCTCCGGTTCCGGGCGGTATTGCTGGTAATGAGGATTGTGGCCAGATGTCGGCCTGGTATGTGATGAGTTCGACAGGCATGTTTCCTGTTTGTCCGGGAAGAACGGATTATGTTTTGGGTTTGCCTTTGTTTAAGAGTGTTGATTTTCATCTGGATAATGGTAATCATTTTCGTATTGATACGGATGGTGCCACTCTTAAGGATAATGGAATATATCCTGTATCCTACTCCATTAATGGAAAAGAGGGAGTAGAGAGTATGATTACACATGCTACAATTCTTAATGGGGGTGTTGTTGAATTTAAGACAGGAGATAGAGCTGGTAATTTTGCTTTACCATCAAAAAATATTGAGCAAGAAATAACAGGAAATGTTTATGTTGAAAGTGGCGATCAGGTGTTTCTATCTCAAACTGAGGTTAAATTATACTGTTCAACGCCTAATGCTGAAATTTACTATACTTTGGATGGTTCAAATCCGGATCCAAACAGCTTAAAATATACCAAACCATTTAAGATAAATGAATCAACTGTTATAAAGACAAGAGCTTATGGTAAAGGATTGAATCCCGGCTATATCTCTAAGGTGGCATTTACTAAAAGTGATCGTCCTGAGAGTCAAAAATCAAAAAACTTAGAACGAGGATTAGCGTGCCAATATTATGAGGGGATTTATCGCTCTATCTATGATTTTGCTTTGGATAATCCAACTAAAAAGGAAGTAGTATCCAACTTTAACTTGTCGTGTATTGACAGAGATGAGTGGATAGCAATGAATTTCAATGGTTTCATTAAGATTGAAAAAGAAGGACTCTATCATTTCGAAGTGGTAATGAATGATGGTGGAGCATTGAAAATTGATAATACAGAATTGTTTGAAAGTGATGGGCGTAAGGAAAAGGCCATGAAACAACATGGTTCGGTGTGGTTAAGTAAAGGATTGCATACTGTTAATTTGGGATTTTACCAGTGTTCCAATGAAATTGAGTTGGATTTTAAATGGAAGGTTCCTGGTGAGAAATTGTCGTATGTTCCTGCCAGACAATTATTTCATTAATTTATTTTGAGGATATGAGATTAATCATTTTGAGTGTTGTTTTGTTGGGGTGTCTGATGGCTTGTTCCGATAATAAACAAATTAATAGTAAAAGAGCAACTGATACGCTGGATTCTATCTATGTTCATTATTCTGTGGAAGAAAGTATTCTTTTAAAAGAACATTATCCTTTTGATAAAGATTATTCAGCGACTTATTTGGCTGCGGAGGATCAAAATTCAGGATCAGAACGATATGCATATTTATGGCCTTTTTCAGGAACATTATCGGCGTTAAGTGCTATAATGGAACTCAGTGAAGAAAGTAAATACAATGAAATTCTGAATGATAAGGTTTTAAAAGGTTTAGAAAAATATTTCGATACGTCACGACTTCCGTATGGTTATTCTTCTTATATAAATGAAGCTTTACCAAGTGATCGATTTTATGATGATAATATTTGGTTGGGGATCGATTTTGTTGATTTATATCTTCTTACCGGTTCTTCGGAATATCTTTCGAAAGCTAAGTTAATCTGGAAATTTGTTGAGAGTGGTGAAGATGAAATCTTAGGAGGTGGTATCTATTGGTGTGAACAAAAAAAGGCATCTAAAAATACTTGTTCCAATGCTCCGGCTTCTGTCTTGGCTCTTAAATTATATCAGGCAACAGATAATCAATACTTTCTGATAAAAGGTAAAGATTTATATAGTTGGACTAAACAAAATCTTCAGGATGAAGAAGATGCTCTTTATTTTGATAATATCAGTACTGAAGGGCATGTTTCAAAGGCTAAATATGCATACAATAGTGGACAGATGCTTCAATCGGCAGCCATTCAATATAATCTTACCGGAGATTCCTTGTTTTTAACCGAAGCCCAAAGGATTGCATCAGCTTGTTTTGATCAGTTTTTTTATGAGTTTGTTACCAGCGATCAAGAGAAAATAAGGTTATTGAAGAACCGGGATATCTGGTTTTCGGCTGTAATGTTAAGAGGTTTTATTGAGTTGTATCATATCGATGGCAATCCAAAGTATATTAATGCCTTTAAGAAAAGTCTGGATATGGCGTGGGAAAAAGGAAGAGATGTCCACGGACTGTTTGGAGACGATTTGATTAAGGTATCCAAAGGAAAAAAATGGTTGTTAACTCAGGCAGCAATGGTTGAGATGTATGCCCGACTGGCAAAGATTTAATAAAATATTTTCATAGGTTTTCATGACTTTTGTTGTGATGAGTTATTATTAAGTGTTGTGTAGAAAGAGATCCTGTTTCGGGGTCTCTTTTTTTGTTTGAACTTTTCCTTTCATAGATTCTATCAGGAGTCAACTTATCTTCTTATAAAGTAATTCAAAACACGAAGCTAACTAAAGTATCCAGATATTACTGCGATAAATCGTATGGCTGGTTCAATTAATTATTGAATTTGATAATGCTGTTAATCTCTTCCATGATCCACTATAGTTGTATAGGTTTGGTATTGTTATTATTCAGCTTTCGGGTTAGGTATATTTTTATGACAGAGTTGTATCCATACGTGACATTTAAACTCATTCGGTTTGTATGTATAACACAGCAGGTTTATTAAGTTGTATGTTTGGATTATTCAAAATTGATGCATCAAATTTTGTAATCAACAATTCTTAAATCAGTCCATGTTAATGGTTTTATGACTTTAAAGTTCGAACCATTAATATGATAAATAAAACCGTGATAATTTAACTTACTCCAGAGCTACATCATTAATATGATTTAGCAATTGGCTATTAACCCTTAAAATATATCTATGAATAATACTTCGTAAAACTTTTGATGATTCGGATAATCAAAATAAATAGAGTTAAAATAATTTTCTCTTTCTCAATTATTATTTCTGTTTAAGATTAGCCATACAATGCCATAGTTCAAACCGGTTTATTATTGGAAGACTAAAGTTCAATTGAATCAGTTTTAATCCGGTAATTATCCATAATTAATACAGTTAATTATTAACGATAGATGTCATAAACACTCTATGGTATAGTAATGCATTGCCTTTTATATAAGTAGAATACTAATGAGATAATAATATTTTAACGCATTGTAATTGTTATGTAAAATATAAATCTATGAATTTTAATTATTACAACTTTTATCTCTATTGTTTTAGAGGTAAGCCAATTAAATCAAAAACATTAATAATGTTGTTTTTAAGCGTATGCTTCTCAATGGCATCTATTAATGATGTATTAGCATCCTCAGGTGAAGTTGAGAAAGATGTTATGCAACAGGATACCAAAACAATAATTGGTACAATTACCGATGATCAGGGAGAACCAATCCCAGGAGCATCAATTTCGATTAAGGGAACTACAATCGGAACCATCTCAGATATTGATGGTAACTTTTCATTACCAGGTGTTTCAAATGAAGACATTCTGGTTGTTTCATTCATTGGGATGGATACGCAGGAGATTCCTGTAAAAGGCCAAAGTCGTTTCGACATTGCACTAACATCTGATATGGTAGGTTTAGATGAAGTGGTGGTTGTTGGTTTTGGTGAACAAAAGAAAATTAGTGTGGTGGGTGCACAATCGACCATTAAGACTGCTGAACTTCAGCAGCCAACGGCAAATATAACTACCATGTTGGCAGGTCGAGTTTCTGGTTTAACTGGTGTTCAGCGTTCAGGATTACCAGGTCATGATAATGCTGATATTTGGATTAGGGGTATCAGTACTTTTGATCATGCCGGACCATTAATCTTAGTTGACGGGGTTGAGCGCTCGTTAAGTGAAATTGATCCGATTGATATTGAATCATTTTCTATTTTAAAAGATGCTGCAGCAACTGCTGTTTATGGTGTTCGTGGTGCGAATGGTGTAATATTGGTGGAAACGAAGAAAGGTAAAGTAGGTAAACCTAAAATTATGGTTGACTATTTTGAAGGATTAACCAGTTTTACCAAAATGCCTGATTTGGTTGATGGAGTTACATTTATGGGATTAGCCAATGAAGCAAGCATGACCCGTGGAGGTCAGCAAATTTATTCAGATGAATACATTGAGCGTACGGCAACTAATTATGATCCTTTATTATATCCAAATGTAAATTGGATGGATGAAGTATTTAATGATTTTGGACGAAACAGAAAAGGTACGGTAAATTTATCAGGAGGTTCACAATCAGCTCAATATTACGTGTCATTAGGTTACTATGATGAAACTGGATTGTTTGTAACAGATGGATTGGAAAGTTATGACTCCGATACCAGATACAGAAGGTACAATGTAACCAGTAATTTATCTGTAGAAATTACAAAATCAACAAAAGTTAATCTCGGAATCAGAGGTTCTCTTTCTGATGGAACTTACCCTTCTCAAGGTGTCTCAACCATTTTTGCTTCAGCTATGGAAGTGTCTCCGGTTGAATATCCAGTATTATACCCCGGAGGTTACGTACCAGGAAGAAGTGCTAATGGTGATCTTCGAAATCCATATGCTGATGTAGCCAAACGCGGTTATAAAGATGAAATTAGAAACCAGATTAATTCCAATCTTCGAATTACTCAGGACCTTTCGGTACTAACCAAAGGTTTAACATGGACTGGAATGTTCTCATTTGATGCAAATAACTCACACGATATCTCTCGCTCAAAAAGAGAAGATACATATTTTGTAAATCAAAATACTCCTTATACAAGGGACGGAGAATTATTACTGGTTAAAACATATAACGGAAATAATTATTTAGGATATGACCGTGCCAACGGTGGAGACAGAAGGTTCTACCTGGAAACAGCCTTTAACTACAACCGCGATTTTGAGAAACACTCTGTTGGTGGTATGTTTTTGTTTAACAGAACAGACAGAGTAGATGCTTTTGCAGGTGATTTTACTGGTTCAATTCCATATAGAAACCAAGGGGTTGCAGCAAGACTAACATATGGATATGACAACCGTTATTTTATTGAAGCGAATGCCGGATATAATGGTTCTGAAAACTTCTCACCAGATAATCGCTATGGTTTCTTCCCTTCAATGGCTGTTGGTTGGGTTGTCTCAAATGAAAACTTCTTTCAACCTTTAAAAGGTGTTGTTGACTATTTGAAATTCAGATATTCCGATGGTGAAGTGGGAGCTTCTTCAGGTGCAGGCCGTTTTGCATATTTAAGTAGAGTAGAAGATGGAGTAGATGGATTTGACTTTGGTGAATCCAGTGTTTCAAATCCTGGTGGTATCGCGGAAACATATTATGGTGTAAATGTTACCTGGGTAACATCGCGGAAGCAGGATTTAGGTGTTGAATTAAATGCTTTTAACAGCAGTGTAAGATTGATCTTCGACTTATTTAAAGAAAGTACAGAAGGTGCTTTTCGCCAGTTAAGTACAATACCTAATTACGTTGGATTAACTACAGATCCTTGGGGAAATATTGGAAAAACTGAAAATAAAGGTTTTGACGGCTCACTAGAGTATAACAAACAGTTCAATAACGATTTCAGTATGTCATTCCGCGGTACCTTCTCTTATAATAAGAGTAAAATTATTGAGGACGGCAGACCTGAGCAAGTATATCCATGGATGAATCATAGAGGTGATCCATTAAATTCAAGCTATGGTTTGGTTGCTGAGAGACTATATACACTGGCCGATGATGTTAATGGTGATGATATGATTACCTACGAAGAGGATGGCATTCCGACATCCGGATTTGGTCCTGTACAACCTGGGGATATCAAATATGCCGATTTGAATGGTGATAATGTTATTGATTCATACGATGTTAAGAGAATTGGTAATGGAGATGTTCCTCCTTTAACTTATGGATTTGGTATCACTGCCCGTTACAAGAACTTTGATTTGAGTATGTTCTTCCAGGGACAACAGGGAGCTACGATGTTAATGAGTGGTCAGAGTATTCAACCGTTCATTGGTGACGGAGGTAGAGGAAACTTATATTCTGTAGTAACTGATCGTTGGACGAATGAAAACGATGATCCAAATGCACTTTATCCTCGTTTGTCATATGGAGCTTCAAATGTTGGTCAGGTGAGTAATACACAGGCTAGTACATGGTGGCAGCGTGATGTTGATTTTGTTCGATTGAAAACGGCCGAAATTGGATATACTTTACCAAACAGTTTGACATCAAAATTAAGCATTGACAATGTGCGTATTTATATGAGAGGAACAAACCTATTGACTTTCTCAGATTTCGACTTATGGGATCCTGAACTGACTAACTCTAGAAATGGTAGTGCTTATCCAACTACCAAGGTTGTTTCTCTTGGTGTTAATGTTAGTTTCTAAACTACTAATTAGATGTGGTATGTTAATGTTTAATTTTAAACTTAAAATGTAATGAAGAAACTATTAATATTATTTATAGGAATTGTACTCTTTTCCTGTAACGACGATTATTTAGATCAGGTACCCGATGATCGATTAACTTTTGAAGAAACATTCTCAAAGTTAAACACCTTAGAAAAATATTTGGCGAATGTTTACTCTGTAATTCCTAATGAGTACGGACAACGTTATACAGTCCAAAATTCTGGCCCATGGTTATGTGCTTCAGACAATGCCGAGTATGTTTGGTCGTTTCATTTAGGAAACTCTTTCAATACCGGAAGTTGGGACCCTACTACCGGATATGTTAGTACTTTATGGTCTAACTTCTATCGAGGCATCAGAAAATCAACAACCTTTATCAATAATATTGACCTTTGCAAGGAAATAAGTCCGGCACTAAAGTCACAGTATATTGCGGAAGCAAGAGTCTTAAGAGCTTATTTTTATTATAACTTGATGCGTCTTTATGGCCCTGTTTTACTGATGGGAGACGAAACTATCGCACCTGATGATGAATTGTCAGCATTAGATCTTGAAAGACGTCCAATTGGAGAAGTTGTTGACTATATTACAGCAGAGTTGGATCTGGGAGCTGAAGGTTTGAAAGGTGTTAACTTTAAAGGTACAAATGCGGGGCGCATGAGTCGTCCTTTTGCATTGGCTATAAAAGAAAAAGTACTCTTGTTTGCTGCCAGTCCATTGTACAATGGTAACACTAATATGGAGGGTTTGAAAACTTCAGAAGGAGCAGATTTAGTTCCTCAATCATACGATGTTGCTTTATGGAAAGAGGCTGCTGATGTAGCGAAGAGCTTTATTGATGAATATGTTCCGGGAACATTTTCACTATATAAAGAAAACAATGCCAGTGGTGAATTTGACCCCTATCTTTCTTGCCGTAATGTAATGACCGTTCAGTGGAATGAAGAAATGATTTATGAACGTCCAAGAGGTACCAACTATTATTTCTATGATGTTACACCTTATCACAACGGAGAAAATGGTGAAGTAAAAGGAGCAGGTGGTTTAAGTGCTACTCAAAGTATGGTTGATGCTTATTTTACAAGTAATGGTCGTAGTATTGATGATCCTGCATCAGGATATAGAGAAAGCGGATTTTCTAATTTTCAGGCACCATACGATTTTGAGGAGCGTTCAACGTATAACCAATGGACTAACAGAGAACCTAGGTTTTATGTTGGTATTACCTATAACGGAAGTCTTTGGTTAAACCGCGATCATGGAAATATTATTACTAAAACATGGTATGGTGGTAATTCAGGACGTCAGGTTGGTGGTAACGATTATCCTCCTACAGGTTATGTAGTAAGAAAGAAGATGATTACCGGAAACAGAAATGCAACAGGTGTTGCGATTCCTGTAATTCGTTTGGCTGAAATCTATTTAGATTACGTTGAGGCGTTAAATGAATATGATTCGGGGAACCCTGATATTTTATTGTATTTGAATAAAATAAGAGAACGTGCTGGTATACCTGAATATGGAGAAGGAGACCTTGAGATTCCTTCAACACAGGAAGGTATGAGAATTGCAATTCGCAAAGAACGCAGAGTTGAGTTAGCCTTCGAATCTGTTCGTTATTTCGATGCCAGAAGATGGTTAACAGCTGAAGAAAAATTTGGTGGACCAATGTATGGAATGGATATCAATGCTACCTCGGAAGCTGATTTCTATAATAGAGTAGTATTTGAAAACAGGGTTTTTGATACTAAACACTATTTATGGCCGATTCCTCAAGATGAAATTGATGCGAATCCAAATATTCTTCAGAATCCAGGATGGTAAGTTGTAACAAGAGTCTTGCAGACAACCATGAAATAGTAGTAATGAATTGATGTATTATTTTGTTTGGTTGTCTGTTAAGAAATAGTTTGTTATTAAAAAAATAAAATTATGAAAAGATATTCTTTAAAACTGGTTTGGATATTCTTGATTGCAGGATTGATTTCATCCTGTGGTGATGAAGATTCATCTATTGTGACCGATAGGCCGGATTCGGTTATAGATACAGACCTTAATTATGATTATGCACCAGAAAGGTTTTTAACCCAGCAATGGAATGGTCAGGAACAACCTTTGTATCGCGAATATTTTGATTCGAATGTAGGAATCTATTATGATGAAAATGTTGATCGCGATATTACCTGGACGCGAAGTTTTACCAGCCAGGTATGGGGTTATGCAAGAGATAGATATGAATTAGGATCTAACCTTGTTTATGCTGTATTTCATAGTACTGAAGTTACACCATTTGTTGGTAATATTTATGATGAGTCAACGACCAATAAGTATTTGTTTGACATAACACTTCATGAAGGAGAAGCAAGTGATGCAGACAAGGATCTAATCATTGAAATGATTAGCGAAATAGTACAAAAATCTGCTTTTGGTGTTAATACTTCACCTGCTTCGGACCTTTGGCAAGCTCAATGGAAAGAAATATTTATGTACGATGTTTACAGCGTATTGAATATGGATGAAGATGCACAAAGAATTAAAGATACTTATCTTGATTTAGCTGTAACTTACCCTTCGGCAGATACTTATTGGTTTAAAAACTGGTTTTTATCTATTTACGAAACATATGAGGGAGGTATTACTCTTGGAAAATTCTTTGAAACTGTATCTATCAATTTTCCTTTGGATGATCTTGGAATTAGCTATGATCATCAGTTAAATATGGGAGAATTTGTACACTTCTTCTCTGCAGCCACAGGTGATGATATTCAGGCTTTGGCAGAAACCGCTTTTGGCTGGAATGATGAATGGAATACGGAGTTGCTTCAGGCAAGATCTGATTTTCCAAATGTGGACTATCCATTTGAACCAACATCTGAAATTGTTGACCTGACAGGTTTTGCTACAATTACAGTTAGTGATGAAAATCCTGGTGGTCCAACTGCTGGTGAAGGTTCTCAAAAATTAATTGATGATAATATAGGTACTAAGTTCCTGATATTTAATTATCATACTGGTTTCTGGGTGCAACAGAATTTTACTGATGGACAGGTTGTTAATCGTTATACCATTACATCTGCAAACGATGCTTCCGGAAGGGATCCAAAAACATGGACGTTGGAAGGTTCAAATGATGGTATTGGTTGGACACAATTAGATTCCCGTACTAATCAGGTGTTTGGTTCCAGATACCAAACAAATGAGTATATAATCGATAATGATGTAGCTTATAAATATTATCGTATGAATATTACTGAGAATAACGGTGATGGATTATTCCAATGTGCTGAATGGAGATTGAAGGTTTTGCGATTGATTCAGCAATAATTAAATTCTATGGTTTAAGTTGATAAATGGGACGTAAAAGGAGGTATTGGTTTTTTCCAATATCTCCTTTTCATTAAGTTAAACCACTGATTGACGAATGAGTAAATATCGTCCTGAATTTGAATTGTATTTAGGGTGTTCAGTTGAAGTAATTAAATATTTAAAGGAGTATTAATGCATATGAAAGTACTGGCAGCATTACTATTTTCAATAGTCATTTTTATTGGATGTAATCAGGATCGTAAATGGAATAATTTTCAATATCCTGAAATAAAATATATAGCGGAGGATTCGACATCTGAAGGGGCTCTGTTATTTAATGAGTTAGTTCCTAATACTGATTCATTGTTTAATGATTGTATTCTGAAGGTTTGTAAGAAACTATATAAAGAACAATCTGAGATACCGCAAAAGAAAATTTTTGAATTTCATTTAAGAAATACTCAGGGGGTAGCAGCAACTGGTGGAAACGATTCAATCATAGATATGTTTCTAAATACAAACTATATTGCTGGTTTCTATCAAAGTCATAATAAAGATAAAAAGGAAACACTTACTGAAATTATTGGGGTGTTAATTCATGAACTGACACATGCTTATCAACATTCTCCCATTGGAGCAGGCGGATATGTTGGAGGTTCAGAGCATTTTAGCTGTATTGAAGGAATGGCAGATGCAACACGACTAACCACTGGTTATATAGAGCAGAAATTTCGTAAACCAGGCGGCCATTGGAATGATGGTTATAAAACAACAGGATTTTTTATTGGTTGGATGATGGAACAAAATCCTGATTTTCTTTATCAATTCAACCAAAGTACTTTATCCATTATACCCTGGAGTTGGGAAAAAGCAACTCAGCAAATTATGAATAAGTCGGTTGCTGACTTATGGATTGCCTATCAGAAAGAGCTAAATCCTGAAGGTAAAAATCCGGTGGCCAAATTTGAAGTGAATACAAAAGATAATATTACCGATAGAAGAGTAGCCTTTAAAGATAATTCAGAAGGAGATCCTTTTGAGTGGGAATGGACCTTTGAAGGTGGAATTCCGCATGAAAGCAATCAAAGAAATCCTAAGGTAATTTATAAAGATCCTGGTACCTACTCAGTAACCTTAAAGGTTAGAAGTGCCTTTGGTAATGCCACCGTTGATAAAAAGCAATTTTTGGTTGTTGGTAAAAATCCATCCGGAGTATTATTCTCTGATTTGGATAAAGAAGTAATCTCTCAATATAAAGATTCTCCCGAAGGTGAAGGAGTAGCGAATGTATTTGATAATTCAAGTGATTCTAAATATCTTACTTACAATAATTCAGCCTGGATAGATTTCAGATTAAAATCCAATGAGAAATTTAAATTGAATAAATATTGCATCGTATCAGCAAATGATTCTCCTGAAAGAGATCCCAAAGAGATAGTAATCAAAGGATCAAATGATGGCAAGAAATGGGAAATAATTGATATGCAAAGAGAAGTCAATTTCAAAAAACGTTTTGAAACTGTTGATTTTGACATATCAGGTAAAAAGGCCTATTCTAAGTACAAAATTGAGATGAAGAATCATAATGGTCCTATTTTGCAGGTAGCTGATATTTTGCTATTTGGTGATTCTCAGATTTAATCAATTCAGAAATTTATTTCCTGTCTTTTAAGTAATGAAGATAGAATGATATAAAGTTCTACAATCATACAGAATATCAATACATAAATTTACTGAGTGTTGTAATCAGTAAAGTTGTAGAATAGTTAATTGGATTCGTAATTGCTGAGATAAAATTGAAAGAATATATGAAATGTAGATTTATTAAACTTCTGATGAGTGTATTGGTAGTTGGTGGTAACAGCATGTTGGCTCAGGAGGATCTGACACAATATGTTGATCCTTTTATCGGAACCGATGAAATGGGACATGTTTTCCCCGGAGCATGTGCACCTTTTGGTATGGTTCAGTTGAGTCCAGAAACCGACAGTGTTCAGTTTCTGGATAATGGTAAATACAATAAAAATGTATATCGTTATTGTGCCGGTTACCAGTATAAAGATGAAAATATAGTTGGCTTTAGTCATACCCATTTGAGCGGAACAGGACATTCCGATCTAGGCGATTTTCTGATTATGCCAACTGTTGGAGAGGTCCATTACAATCCGGGAACTTCAGATGATACATCAAAAGGCTATCGTTCAAAGTTCAGAAAAGAAACAGAGAAGGCAGAACCCGGTTATTATACCGTTGAACTGGATGATTATAAGATAAAAGCTGAGTTAACAGCTACACAGCGTGTGGGATTTCATAAGTATACATTCCCTCAAAGTGATGATGCACATATAATGCTTGATCTTACCCATGGAATTTATAATTATGATGGAAAAGTACTTTGGTCAACCATTCGGGTAGAGAACGATACACTTGTTACTGGTTACCGCATTACAAGAGGATGGGCCAGAACCAATTATTTGTATTTTGCCATGACTTTTTCAAAGCCTATAAAAGATTATGGTTGTAAAAACGATGAAAAAGTATTGTATAATGGTTTCTGGAGGAAGTTCGACCAAACGAAAAACTTCCCTGAAATGGCAGGAAAAGCTTTAATAGCCAATTTTAATTTTGATACCGAAGAAGGTGAAGAAATAAAAGTGAAGTTTGCCTTGTCAGCTGTAGGTACTTTGGGTGCAATTAAGAACCTGGAAGCAGAAGTTCCTCACTTCGATTTTGACAAAACCCGATTAGCAACCAAAGCAGCCTGGCAAAATGAGTTAAGCCGGATTAAAGTGGATGCAACAGAAGAAAAGAAAATTACTTTTTATACCTCAATGTACCATTCATTCATTAATCCGGTTGAGTACACAGATGTGGATGGACAATACCGTGGTTTGGATCATAATATACATCAGTCAGATGGTTTTGTTAATTATACTGTTTTCTCTTTGTGGGATACCTACCGTGCTCAGCATCCTTTGATGACGCTTATTCAACCGAGTCGATCAGCGGATATGATTAATTCTATGCTTGCTCACTATGATCAAAGTGTGCATAAGATTCTACCGATATGGAGCCACTTTGGAAATGAGAACTGGTGTATGATCGGTTATCATGCTGTACCTGTTATTGCCGATGCTTTGGTGAGTGGTCTGAAAGGAATTGATCAGGAGAAAGCTTTGGAGGCTTGTTTGTCAAGTGCCAATTACGATATGTATGATGGTATTGGAGAGTATAAACAGTATGGCTATGTACCGCATGACAGAAGTAGTGTGGGAGCATCAATGACACTGGAATATGCATACGATGACTGGACTATAGCCCAGTTGGCTAACAAAATGGGCAAAAAAGAAATTGAGAAAGAGTATAGGAATCGCTCTGAGAATTGGAAGAATCTGTTTGATGAGGATTTGGGGTATGTCAGGGCTAAAAATAAGAAGGGAGAATGGATTTCACCTTTCGATCCGCTTGATACTCACTCAGCTGGTTTTATAGAAGGTAATTCATGGAACTATTCTCTTTATGTGCCTCAGGATGTAAAAGGATTGATACAAAAGATGGGTGGAAATGAGAAATTCACTGATCACCTTGATTCTTTATTTACCATGTACATTCCGGATAAATATTTCGAACATACCGAAGATGTAACACGTGAAGGTATTATGGGGGGATATGTTCATGGAAATGAACCCAGCCATCATGTGGCTTATATGTATAACTGGGCTGGTAAACCATGGAAAACACAACAGAGGATTCATGAAATTATGAAATCGAAATATCTGAATAAACCAGATGGTTTATGTGGTAACGATGATTGTGGGCAGATGTCGGCATGGTACATCTTTTCTTCACTGGGCTTTTATCCGGTTGCTCCGGCCTCAGGACAATATGCGATTGGTGCACCTTCAGTGAAAGAAGCAATCATTAAACTCGAAAACGGAAAGGAATTTAAGATTGAAGCAGTAAACTATTCTAAAGATCGAATCTATATTGAATCAGTTACTTTGAATGGACAGAAGTGGGATAAAAATTACCTGAATGTAGAGGATGTTATGAATGGAGGAGAGTTAATCTTCAAAATGAGTAAAAGACCGAATACCAAATGGGCATCGGATGAAAGTTCCATTCCACTATCAACAACAAAATAGC
This sequence comes from Carboxylicivirga caseinilyticus, assembly GCF_050589785.1. Taxonomy (NCBI): domain Bacteria; kingdom Pseudomonadati; phylum Bacteroidota; class Bacteroidia; order Marinilabiliales; family Marinilabiliaceae; genus Carboxylicivirga; species Carboxylicivirga caseinilyticus. Next base: position 167,070 of record NZ_JBNGOX010000008.1, read on the forward strand.
AATTTCAACACTTTCATACTTCGCACTCCTTATGACAACTGTTATAGGGAGTGTTTTTTTAGATCTATCATGTAATGATATTCACTTTTGAGCATTATGATTTTGTTGGAGGATCGACATGGATTAATTGTTCAATAGTGACTAATTAGTATGCTATTTTGCCAATTATTTGTATTTGATTTTTCAACACTAGGTATTTACTCTCATTACAATTAGGTTTGATAACGTTGTATGATTGATCGATGATCTCAATTCTTTGAATTAATATTTGAATAAAAATCTAACTATGAAATTTAGTAAATCAAATCTCTTATCATTTGTTTCACTGTCTCTATTGGTCATGGTTTTGCATGGTTGTGAAGGTGATACCAAAGAACCAGAGGAAGAAGTAATCCTTGAAAATGTAGCAACAGTTTTTGAAAGCTGTAATTATGATGGGTTTACAGCCAGTTTGCCGGTTGGTACTTATGAATTAGCTCAGCTGCGAAAGAAGGGACTAAGAAATGATCAAATATCATCCGTAAAGGTAAATAGTGGCTACATTGTTACTTTTTTTGATGAGGATAATTTTTCAGGTGAATCAGTTGTCAAAATTGGTCAGACGAATTGTTTATCAAGTTCAGATTTAAATGATCGGGTAACATCGTTGATTATTGAGAAAAATGAAAATTTAGATCCTCCATCAGCTCCAAGTGAGGTAATTGTGTTAGCCAAATCCGACACCCGAATTGGAGTAAGCTGGACAGATAATTCTGATGATGAATTAATATTTAATGTGTTGGTTTATGATCAGGATGATGAATTAATATCAACTATTACTGCAGATGCCGATGTTACAAGTGTTGAGGTTAGCGAATTAACGATTAATACAACATATTCTGTTGAAGTCTCGGCTGAAAGTCTGGGAGGTGTTTCGCAAAAGACAGCTAAAGTTTCAGTAACCACCTTAAGTGTTGCTTCAGAGAATATTGATGATCTTATGAGTAAAGCAGGTGGTTTTACCGAATCAAATAATACTCCAATGGGAAGGCATTTCGAAAATCTGCATGTAACTACAGATGCTGATTTAGCATATTTGAATGATGCCAATAATCAACCTCCAAATCCGAATGGTTTAGAAAGTCTTTCATGGGAATATCAACCAGTAACTTTATACCCTTATGGCACTCCTGTACCTGCAGACCTTAATCAACATGCAATAGGTGATTGTAATGGAGTAACAGCTTTAGCAAGTATGTCGTATCTGGCATCTGATTTTGTTAAGTCTATCATTACGGATAATGGAGACAAGACGTATACTATCAAAATGTTTGATCCGCAAGGAAAAAGAATAACAGTTACAGTGGATAACAAGTTTTTGTGTAACTCTTCCGGAATTCAGGCGTGTACTGGTAAAAATGGTGTGGCTACATGGGGTACTATTCTTGAAAAAGCCATCATGAAGTACAATGTTATCTATCAGGCAAATCCTGATATCGGTGGAATTGGATCAGAACATGTTACTCCATTATTTACTGGTGAAGGCAGTAGTTTTTCTTTTGATAGAGGTAAACTAACTGCTAATGAGCTTGCTCGTGTAGTACGATGGGGACTAGCAAATGGTAAGTTTATCTCAGGAGGCTTTAGCCCTCAGAAAAATATTGGTAATGTGCATACTGTTACAGCTCATGGATATGCACTACTTATATCCCGCGATCCTTCAGCATTATTTGGTATGAGAAATCCCTGGGGTGTGAATCCATATACAACCGGTGGTTATGAATCAAGCAAAGATGGAGTTCTGGATATACCTTCAACGGGTGATGTACCGGCAACAATCGATTTACGTGTTATCGATCCGGGAATTGCCGGTACAAAAGGTAGAACAGATGCATACATTCCACCTAGTGCTGCTGTTCAAAATATTGGAGAAGTAAATTTGTGGGGTGATGCATTGTAGCTGACTGATAGATTATTGAAGCATAAATGTGTATGTTGAACGCCTGTATATGATTTGTATATATGGGCGTTTTTTCATTAAAACATTCATCATGCATTAACAAACCTTATTGGTACAAAAGAAAAAGCGGCTTGATATAATTACCAAACCGCTTAAAATTATAGCGTTATATTGATTATAAATCAAATCTGTCAGCATTCATAACTTTAACCCAGGCTTTAACGAAATCATTTACAAATTTCTCCTTATTATCATCCTGAGCATATACTTCAGCATAAGATCTTAATATTGAGTTGGATCCAAATACAAGGTCGATACGGGTGGCTGTCCATTTAGCCTTGCCATTATTTCTGTCGCAAATCTCATAAAGATCTTTGCTGATTGGTTTCCAGTAGTTGCCCATATCAGTCAGATTCACAAAAAAGTCGTTGCTTAATGCTCCGGTATTTTGTGTTAATACACCATGTGAAGTTCCGCCGTAGTTAGTTCCCATCATTCGCATACCACCAACCAGGACGGTCATTTCTGGAGCTGTAAGTCCCATCAATTGAGCCCGGTCAAGTAATAACTCTTCAGGACTAACTACATAGTCTTTTTTCATCCAGTTTCTGAAACCATCTGCCAATGGCTCAAGAGGAGCAAAAGATTCGGCATCTGTCATTTCATCAGTTGCATCGCCTCTTCCGGGAGCAAAAGGTACCTGAATGGCGATTCCAGCCTTTTTCGCTGCTTGTTCTACACCAACATTACCGGCGAGTACAATTACATCAGCAACACTAATACCAAATTCAGCGGCTATGGGTTCCAGAACGGCCAGTACTTTTGCCAATCGCTGAGGCTCATTGCCTTCCCAGTCTTTCTGAGGAGCCAGTCGAATACGCGCACCGTTGGCACCTCCTCTCATATCTGATCCTCTGAATGTTCTTGCACTATCCCATGCTGTAGAAACCATATCGGCAACACTTAAACCTGCAGCTTCAATCTTTGCTTTAACAGCTTCTACGTCGTAATCTTTTTTACCAGCAGGCACAGGATCTTGCCATATTAAATCTTCATCTGGTACATCAGGACCAACGTAACGAACTTTTGGTCCCATATCGCGGTGTGTAAGTTTAAACCAAGCTCTTGCAAAAGCATCAGAAAAGGCATCAAAGTCGTTCATGAATTTTTCAGATATCTTTCGATATTCAGGATCCATTTTCAATGCCATATCAGCATCTGTCATCATAGGATTATGACGAATGGAAAAATCTTCCACATCAACAGGCTTATCTTCATCTGCAATGTTTACAGGTTCCCATTGCCAGGCTCCTGCCGGGCTCTTGCGTAATTCCCAGTCGTGCTTGAAAAGCATTTTAAAGAAACCATTATCCCACTGGGTTGGGTGAGTTGTCCAGGCTCCTTCTAATCCGCTGGTTACGGTGTAGCGACCTTTACCTGATTTATGAGGGTTTGACCAACCTAAACCTTGTTCTTCCACATTGGCTGATTCCGGATCGGGTCCTAATAAGCTGGCATCACCATTACCATGTGTTTTTCCTACTGTATGACCGCCAGCTGTCAATGCTACTGTTTCTTCGTCATTCATTGCCATTCGGCGGAATGTTTCACGCATTTGCATGGCCGTTTTCAAAGGATCAGGTTTGCCGTTAACACCTTCGGGATTTACATAGATCAAACCCATCTGAACTGAAGCTAAAGGGTTTTCCATGGTTTCGGGTTTCTCAACGTTGTCGTAACGTTCGTCACTTGGTGCCAGCCATTCTTTCTCTGCTCCCCAATAGGTATCTTTTTCGGGATGCCAGATATCTTCTCGACCAAAAGCAAAACCAAAAGTTTTAAGACCCATACTTTCATAGGCCATATTACCTGCCAGAATAATTAAATCGGCCCAGCTTACTTTGTTGCCATATTTCTTTTTAAGAGGCCATAACAAACGACGAGCCTTATCCAAACTCACATTATCAGGCCATGAATTAAGCGGAGCAAAGCGTTGATTACCCGTTGCACCTCCACCACGTCCGTCGGCAATACGATAGGAACCGGCGGCATGCCAGGCCATCCGAATCATCAGGCCACCATAGTGACCCCAATCGGCAGGCCACCAATCCTGACTGTCAGTCATTAATTCTTTCAAATCCTTTTTTAAGGCTTCAACATCTAATTTTTTTAATTCTTCACGATAGTTGAAATCCTTACCCATTGGGTTTGTTTTTGTATCGTGCTGATGTAATATATCTAGATTAAGAGCATTGGGCCACCAATCCATAACTGAAGAACCAGCAGATGTGTTGCCTCCGTGCATTACCGGACATTTGCCACCGTGATTGTTTTTACTATCCATGTTATTGAGTATTAAATTATTGTTTTTGATTATAATGTAAATGTATGGCAAATGAAAGGCAATGTAAAATTGAAAATATCTATAGTGATATTGGTAATATCTATGAGTCAATTAATTCCAGTGATTGAGCTTAAATGTTGATGAAAATTTGTACAATAGATATAGAAAAATGATTACAGACCTCTTTAATACTATAAGAAGGGAGGAAGGCAAAATGAGAAAGACCTGATATATTCTTTACTTCCTATTCTTTGCCTTTAAATGGTGTTGGGCTTTAACCTTTTAAATTTAAGATAAGACCAACGCTTAATAAGGTTATTGACTGTTCTAGGTAATTTAGTTAGGCGATTTCAGAAGTAATACTTAAAAAGGAAAATATATGAGGTTAATCTTTACCGATTAGCCTCTTTGTTTTTCATAATAATATATTGATTC